>NZ_JBMDWJ010000199.1:0-24542 GCF_048595215.1 Siphonobacter sp. | reverse complement strand
CTACGACGTTCATTCCATCCATCAGCGGACCTTCAATCACCTCAATCGGGCGAGCGTATGCCTGACGACACTCCTCCGTATCTTCATCAATGAAATCGGCGATGCCTTTGACCAGTGCGTGTGAGAGTCGCTCTTTAACGGGCAGTTGCCGCCAGGAGTTATCCGGTCCCGTTTCTGTTTTTCCCTTGGCTTTCACCGTTTCAGCAAAAGTCACGAGACGTTCAGTTGAATCGGGACGGCGGTTGAGTAATACGTCTTCCACCAGTTCCAGAAAGTCTTTCGGAATTTCGTCGTAAATCGTCAGCTGACCGGCGTTTACAATGCCCATGTCCATACCGGCTTTGATGGCATGGTACAGGAAGGCCGAGTGAATGGCTTCCCGAACGGGTTCGTTCCCCCGGAAGCTAAACGATACGTTGGAGACCCCACCCGAAACTTTCGCGTGCGGAAGGTTTTCTTTAATCCAGCGGGTTGCATTGATGAAATCGACGGCGTAGTTATTATGCTCGTCGATTCCCGTCGCAACGGTCAGAATGTTGGGGTCGAAGATGATGTCTTCGGCGGGGAAGCCCACTTCATCCACCAGAATCCGGTACGCCCGTTCGCAAATTTCAATCCGGCGTTCGTAGCTGTCGGCCTGACCATTTTCGTCAAAAGCCATCACTACGGCAGCGGCTCCGTACCGTTGCACCGTGCGGGCGTATTCCTTGAACTTCTCTTCGCCTTCTTTCAGGGAGATGGAGTTCACAATTGCTTTTCCCTGTACGCATTTTAACCCCGCCTCGATCACTTCCCACTTGGAAGAATCGACCATAACGGGTACCCGGGCAATGTCGGGTTCAGCGGCCAGCAAATTCATGAAGGTAGTCATGGCGGCGGCTCCGTCAATCATCCCTTCATCCATGTTTACGTCGATGACCTGGGCTCCGGTTTCTACCTGTTCCCGGGCAATACTCAGGGCTTCGTCGTACTTGTTTTCCCGAATCAGCCGGGCAAATTTCTTCGAACCGGTTACATTACAACGCTCCCCAATGTTCAGAAACAGTACCTTTTCCTTCGTTACCTCAATCGGTTCCAGACCGGATAGTTTCAGTACGGGTTCTTCGACGGGAATGGGTCGGGGCTGGTGCGTAGCAGCAATTTCCGCAATGCGGCGAATGTGGCCGGGCGTCGTACCGCAGCACCCACCGATAATATTTAGTAGTCCGTCGTTCAGGAAGCCATTGATCGTCTCGCCCATTTGCTCGGGCGTCTCGTCGTACTCGCCCATTTCATTGGGCAAACCCGCGTTGGGGTGGGCCGAGGTAAAGAAGGGTGATTTATCGGCCAGTGTCTGCACATACGGACGCATCAGATCGGCTCCCAATGCACAGTTTAGCCCTACGGAAAGTAGCGGCAAATGCGATACGGAAGTCAGGAACGCTTCCGTCGTTTGTCCGGAAAGCGTACGACCCGAGGCATCGGTAATGGTACCGGATACCATGATCGGTACTTCAAATTTGGGTCCTTGCGGGATATGTTCGGGCCAGGGCGACTTTCCATGCGTCACATCCTGGTAGTACGTATCAATGGCAAACAGAGCCGCCTTAGCATTGAGCGTATCGAAGATGGTTTCAACCAGCAAAATGTCACTGCCGCCTTCGATCAGGGCCTTGGTTTGTTCGTAATACGCTCCCACCAGCTGATCGAAAGTGATGGCACGATACCCGGGGTTGTTCACATCGGGCGAGAGGCTGGCGGTACGGTTCGTAGGCCCCATCGATCCGGCTACGTATCGGGGTTTGTCCGGATTACGAGCCGTAAATTCATCAGCGACTTCACGAGCAATACGGGCCGACTCGTAGTTGAGTTCGTAGACTAACTCTTCCATGCCATAATCGGCCATGGCAATCCAGGTACCGGAAAAAGAGTTGGTTTCTACGATATCCGCTCCGGCTTCGTAATACTCGGCGTGAATCGTTTTGATAATGTCGGGTCGGGTCAGTACGAGCAAGTCGTTATTTCCCTTCAGGGGATGGGGCCAGTCGGCAAAGCGAGAGCCCCGATAATCTTCTTCTTCCAGCTTATACCGCTGAATCATCGTACCCATGGCTCCATCGAGCACGAGAATACGGTTTTTAAGAAGACTGCGAATGTCGGGTTTTTGAATCGTTGTCATCGGTTACGAAACGATGCCGGATCGGAGTCGGCGTTGTGTCCAGAAAGTATAAAAAGATAAACGTGCAAAGATAGGTAGAGTTTACTGTTGTGCGTTTTGAGTTTTTCGTTTTGGGTAGCAGCTAGCGATAGCGGATTGATTTATAATGCTTAGGCTCGCTACAAAGTTTCGTCGCAGATTTTCTTTTCATGGTTTTCGACCCTGCTTGCCCCAACAAGATGTTCCACATTTGCAATCCGAAAGAGTAATGCACTTCGCGTCACAGACGTGAAACCATTTCACCCCGATCATTTCATGAAGGTTACAAATCGGGGTGAGCGGGTAAATACTATTTTATAAACCGCCACCTAACCCCGGAGGGGTTCAATTTGATTAGCCCCGTATGCAATGCGGGGAATCGTCCCGCCCGGTAGGCACAGCCTACCCATTTTTGCGTCCGTAGCGAATGCTACGGACAACCCGTCCCGCTATCTTTGCCGGTTTTACCCTAGAAAAACTGAAAACTGAAAACTGAAAACTGAAAACTGAAAACTGAAAACTCAAAACTGAAAACTGAAAACTCAAAACTGAAAACTCAAAACTGAAAACTCAAAACTCAAAACTGAAAACTCAAAACTCAAAACTCAAAACGGCTGCGGCCGCCGCTCAAAACTCAAAGCCCTCCCCCAATCATCCCCAGCGTACTCTCCAGCCCCATACCGCGGGAACCTTTGATGAGGAAATGCGTATCCGTCATGGGATGTTCCTCCAGCCAGACGTGTAGGCCAAATTTATCGGGGAAGTAATACGCCCGGGGCAGGTATTTCAGGGCGTTCTGCATGAGCGGTCCTGCCAGAAGTACGTAATCGAAGTGACATTCGGCAATCAGTTTTCCCATCAGCTCGTGCTCGTAGGGACCTTCTTCGCCCAGTTCGAACATGTCGCCCAGAATGACCAATTTTTTCTTCGCATCCAGGGCTTCGAAATTCTTCAAGGCAGCGGCCATTGAACTTGGGTTGGCGTTGTAGGCATCCAGCCAGATCGTATTCGAGCCTTTCTGTAAAATCTGGGAGCGGTTATTTTCGGCCACGTAGCCCGCAATGGCGGCGTGCATGTCTGCCTCAGCCACGCCAAAGTATTTGCCCAGCGTTAGAGCAGCCCGCATGTTGATAAAGTTGTAATCTCCCATCAGGTGCGTTTCCACGCGTTGTTCACCAATTTCGTATACTACGTTTGGATTGGTTTCCAGCAACTGAACGTCGTCGCGGTAGGGAATCAGATTGAATTTCTTCGCTCCCCGTTCTTCGAGCATAGTCACCAGCGTTTCATCCTGTGCATGAAAGAAGATCAGGCCGTTGGTCTGTACCAGAAAATCATAGAGTTCTCCCTCTCCTTCGCGTACGCCCTGCAAGCCACCGAAACCCTCCAGATGTGACTTTCCAATATTAGTAATCAGGCCAAGACCGGGTTCGCAGATGTTCACCAGTTCTTCAATATCTCCTTTCTGGTTGGCTCCCAGTTCTACGATAAGCACTTCCGTACCCACCGGCATGGAAAGCAGGGTAAGCGGTACGCCGATGTAGTTGTTATAATTACCGGGCGTAGCGAAGGTCCGGAATCGTTTCGCCAGTACGCGGTGGGTCAGCTCTTTAGTGGTCGTTTTACCATTGGAGCCGCCGATACCGATGATGGGAATCGTTAGAGTACGCCGATGGTACAGAGCCAGCCGTTGCAGGGTTTGAAGCGTATTGGGCACCACCAGACAACGTTCGTCGGTTGCGAACTCGGCATTATCCATCACCACATAGGCGGCTCCGTTGGCCAGAGCCTGAGCGGCAAAGGTATTCGCGTCAAATTTTTCCCCTTTTAACGCGAAAAACATCGCTCCGGGCTCAATTTTGCGGGTATCAATCGAAACACTGCTGCAAGTCAGGTACTTTTGATAAAGGTCTGCAATCATGTATAGATCGTTTAAGCTTTCAAGTTTGGATATTCGTAGCTCTCCCGGCTAAAACTCTCCACCCGAAACGCTAAATGTATTTTCCATTCGTTGTTGAACTGATGTGACAAAGATGCAATGAAAAACCGTTACCTGCTGACGGGCCTGGGGCTGCTCGTTTCATTTCTTTCTTTTGAGGCCCATGCTCAGAAGTTTTCCTTTGAACTGGATACTACGATTCAG
Organism: Siphonobacter sp.; assembly: GCF_048595215.1. NCBI lineage: Bacteria > Pseudomonadati > Bacteroidota > Cytophagia > Cytophagales > Cytophagaceae > Siphonobacter > Siphonobacter sp. The sequence continues at coordinate 20,223 of NZ_JBMDWJ010000199.1, read as the reverse complement.
GTTACCGTACAGGGTCGAATTCTGCCCAATGCCTGGGCCGGAGGGCTGAATGCTCCGCAGTTTTCCAAAATGCATTTAAATCAGGACCAAGTCGAGGATTTAGTGGTTTTTGATCGAACCAGTCGAAAAATTTCCACCTTTCTGGCCCAGCCCACGGGTAATGGCTCCTACACCTGGCGACACGCTCCGCAATACGAAGCGTACTTTCCCGAACTAGACAGCTGGATGCTCCTTCGCGATTTCGATGGCGATGGACGCAAGGATTTGTTTGCCCACACACCGTCAGGAATTAAAGTGTATCAGAATGTAGCGGCTCCTTCCGGTTTCCGCTGGCAGTTGCTATTCGATCCATTATACACCGAAGGGTTTTCGGGTCAGGTAAATATGCAGGTGCCTTCAACGGACGTACCTGGGATTGATGATGTGGACGGGGACGGCGATCTGGATCTGGTCATCTTTGACATTGCGGGCGACTTTGCGGAATACCACCAGAACATGAGCATCGAACGAACGGGCAAGGCTGGTTTGATCTTCAAGAAAATCGGGTTTTGCTGGGGAAACTTCATCAAGCGACAGTACGGCGATGCCTGCTTTAATATGAACTGCGAAACTGGGCAGGGAGATTGTCCAGCCGTCCAGAACAATCCGGGGGGTCGCCCACTGCACGCAGGCAATAGTATTTTACTCTGGGATTACAACGGAGATGGCGTGAAAGACTTCTTCTACAGCTACATCGAAGATTCTCACGTAGCATACATGCCCAATACAGGCACGCGGGAAAAGGCTCGATTCACGCAGGCTGACTATTTGTTTCCTTCGGTGAAACCGATTGATATGGGCGTATTTCCGGCCACGTTCCTGGAAGACGTAACGTTTGATGGGAAACCCGACTTACTGGCTGCTCCGAATGTGTACGCCAATGATCAGCTCAAGGCCAATGACTTTCGCCGGACTGCCTGGCTTTACGAAAATACAGGCTCTGGTCTGACCTTCCGGAAAGAGAATTTTTTACAGGAAGATATGGTAGACCTAGGCGAAAATACGACTACTGCCCTGGCCGACCTGGATGGCGATGGCGACGCCGATTTGCTGGTAGGCTACGCCGGGTTTCGCTCCGGACAAACGTACCGGGGCGGCATCGCTCTTTTCCGCAATGTCGGTACTCCTCAACAGGCTAAATTCCAGCTTGAAACGGATGATTACCTGGGTTTGGCGACGCAGCTACAGAACCGCCAAAATCAGTTGGTTACCAATGTCAACGTTTTTATCAGTGACGTAACGGGCGATGGTATACCCGATCTGGGTTTTATGGCTCAGACGCCAGCGGGCTCTATCGTTCGGTACATTCCCAACCGAGGTGGTAAAACCGGAGCTTTTCAACTCAATCCGGACGAGCTTACGGCCTTACCCCTCCCGAATGACCTTTACGCGGGTTCGGTTCCTCTGTACATTGATGTGAACCGGGACGGACGCATTGACCTGCTGATCGGCACCTACTACGGTGGCATTCAGTATTACCGCAATACGGGTACGTCTACCCAACCTACGTATCAACTTGAAACCAAGTCATACGGTGGCCAGACGGATGATTTTACCAACCGGGGGTTCTCACTAATCGCAGCGGATGTCAACGGCGACGAACGACTGGATCTGCTGACGGCTTACGACAATGGCTCACTGAAAGTATTCCACGATTTTCTTAATCAGACGACTCTTTCGGCGGATTCCAGTTCAGTTAAATCTCCTATCAATGCGGTCACGAGCCTAAAAATTGGCGGTGTACCTTCGCTGGCCGTAGCGGACCTCAATCAGGATGGCTTACCCGATATTGTGGCTGGTACGAATACCGGTGGCCTGCGACTATTACTGAACCGTTCGGAAAAATTACTCCCTTCGCCCGATACGGGCACGGAGACTGTACGGGTCGGACCCAATCCCACGGATCGGTACGTAACGATCCATACGACGGCCGAGGCGGAGGTGCATCTGTACAGTCTGCTCGGTCAATGGCTGGGTAAAGCCCGTTCCAATGGCACCAATCGGTATGAACTCGATTTTAAAGGATTGCCTACCGGCGTCTATCTGGTTCAGATCCAAACGGCGAGTTCCGGAAAAATTACCCGAAAGATTATCCTTCGCTAGTGAATAATTCATCAAAGCCAACTCATCCTCAGAAATAGGCTCTATTTTTACCGCCTGAAACTAACTTTTACATGTTCAACTATATTGTTTGGAACGTAAACCCAGAGATTTTCCACATCGGTTCATTTTCGGTTCGGTGGTACGGATTACTGTTTGCTTTGGGTTTCCTAGTCGGTCAGCGAATTATTCTGCACATTTTTCGGAAAGAAGGTTTACCCGACGAATGGGTTGATACCCTAACCCTGTACATGGTACTCGCTACGGTGGTTGGAGCCCGGGTTGGACATTACGTTTTCTACGAGTATCCCATGTTTTTTGCCAATCCCTGGAAGTGGTTCAAGGAAATGCTGTTACCACCGTACGCGGGTCTGGCCAGTCACGGAGCCATGGTGGGTATTATTACGGGGCTTTATCTCTTCGCCCGTTCTAAAAAAATCAATTTCTTCTGGATTTCCGACCGAATCGTGATTACCGTAGCCCTCGCGGGCTGTTTCATTCGTCTGGGCAACCTGATGAATTCGGAAATCGTAGGAAAGGTTACGGATGTTCCCTGGGCTTTTGTCTTCCTAAACAATACCGAGTTTTCACCCGATCCCCGGCACCCGGCTCAGTTGTACGAAGCCATTTCCTGTCTGATTCTTTGTGTTGTGTTGTATTCCATCTGGAACCGCTACAAAACCAGTCTGCCTCAGGGTATACTTACGGGACTTTTCATGGTCGTTGTATTCGTACTGCGTTTTGTGTATGAATTTTACAAGGAGAACCAGGTTACGTTTGAAGACCAGATGACGTACAACCTCGGTCAGATACTCAGCATCCCGGCCGTCTTGTTTGGTTTGCTTGGGATTTGGTGGGCCATTCGCCGTCGCGAAACCCGAATTTTTACCAATGAAGCCTCCGCAGCCCAGGCTCGTCAGGAGTTTTCTAAACCCAAGTAAGAGGGTTTTCTCAAAAAAGAAGAGCCATCAACCGAGGGTTGATGGCTCTTCTTTTTTAACCGCTGGCTACTACTTTACGATCCGCCAGTTGAACGGATATTGATAATACTCACCGTTGTTTGCTTTGATTGCCGCAATGACTACAAAGACAATATCGAGCACGGCAATGACGGGTAGAATGATGAGACCTACGCCGCAGGTCAGTATTCCCAGAATGATACAGCCCACAAAGGCGATCGACATGAGAATCTGAAAATTCAGGGCCTCTTTCCCGTGGTAGTCCACGTACGTAGAACGCTCGCGGTAAATCAGCCATACGATGAGGGGTCCAAGAAACGAAAGTCCGCCCAGGAAACTAGCCACAATACTACTCAGGTGAGCCAGCATAGCCCAGGTACGGGCATCGGATTCACTCATGGGTGGTTGCGAAGGAGGGAGTGGTTGATAGTCCATTGTAGTCTATGAATAGATAGGATAAAAGTTGAATCACAGACAATTCTAGGGATTTTCCGGAGAAGGCCCAAATCCTGTGCCATGCTTACGTGCGGAAGAACGGATGAATGGATTGTAACTTTCATCAATGGTCTGAAAACCGGCTGTATTTATTTTAGTTGTATAAACTGTTTACAAATTTCTAGCCATGAATCAGTACATCCAGGAAGCCGTTGAGCTTTCCTTTCAGGGCCAGCGGGCCGGACTAGGCGGTCCCTTTGGTGCCGTTGTTGTAAAAGACGGAGTAATCATTGGACGCGGACATAACCGCGTAACCTCGAGCCATGATCCCACGGCCCACGCCGAGATTGTTGCCATTCGGGAAGCCTGTACGTATTTGGGTACACACCAGTTGTCGGGTTGTGAACTGTACACTTCCTGTGAACCGTGCCCCATGTGCCTGGGAGCCATTTTCTGGGCTCGCCCCGATCGCGTGTATTACGCCTGTACGCATGAGCAAGCCAGCGACGCTGGTTTTGATGACTCCTTTATTTATCAGCAGGTAGCCCTGCCGCCATCTGAGCGTAGTTTACCCATGATTCATCTCCCTACCGAAGGTGCTCAGGAAGCCTTTGACGAGTGGAAAATGAACGAAGCGAAGATTCATTATTAAGGGCATCTGAACGTATCGAACAGGCATGATACTCCGTGTTCATCCCACGGAATAAAGTCACAAAAAAGGCCAGAACTCACGTTCTGGCCTTTTTTTATAAATAACTATTCTGCCGGGCGACGAGCAGGGCTCCTCTCACTACGGCTTCGTCCTGTAATTGGGCCAGGGCTATTTTGGGTAAGGGAAGAAAGGCTTCCATGACGTACGTAGAAAGCTTTTGGTCGATCACCTGACTCAATTTTTCCGTCAATTCGGGAACGCCTCCACTGAGTACGATTAAATCGGGGTGAAACAGGTGAACGACGTGGGATAGAGCAAAGGCCAGTTGATCAGCCGTTTCATTGAGCAATTGTTCAGCCAGTGAATCGCCATTTGCCAGGGCCTGAATCAGGTAGGAAACGCCCTGTCCGGCCGCCACCGCCTGAGCCAGCGGACCATCGGGTTGCTTAGCGACCTCTTCTTCAATCCGTTGAATAATAGCTCGTACGGAAGCAACGGATTCCAGCGTAGTACCGGAGCGATCAAGCCGTATCTTACCAATTTCGGATTCACCGGGTCTAGCTCCGTGATAAATCTGCCCCTTCTGAATCAGTCCACCTCCGATACCGTGCCCGATTTTCAGGTAAAATACCGTAGCGTAGTTTTTACCCGCTCCCTGAATGGCCTCGGCTAACGCAGCCAGGTTAGCGTCGTTCTCTACCCAGGACGGGCAGTGCAAACGATCTTCCAACCAATCGGATAAATCAAAGTTTTTCCAACCTTCAATCCGGTACGACTGGATGGTTTTTCCCTGCCGCCAATCTACCGGCCCCCCGAAGCCTACGCACATGGAAGAAAATCGATAGCGGGTCTGCAAATCATCGATAACTTCCTCGATCTGGGTTCTCAGATCTTCAGCCGTATTCCCCGGCACTACATCCCGGCGTATGTGTTCAGTAATCGTTTGTGTTTCATCGGCTACGGCTAAATGAATCTTGCCCGAGCCAATTTCAATCCCCAGAAAATACTTCATAGGTCGAGAGTAAATGCTAAGCAGGGTACGGAACCTTGGCGGCCCGTACCCCTTCGATGCGTTCTAATAGGAGCGTCTAAATTAAAGTGCTTTTTTTGAAAAGCACCTATTTATCGACTACAACGCATACCAAGCACTTCTTCGTAGTCTTCGTAACCGGGGAAAAATACGTTGTTTAAGCTAATGATTTGGCTCAAGGGAATCTGTACACCCGTAGCCAGTTCCAGAAATTCCCCGGTTTCATTTTTCACAACGTTTTTAAAAGGGGATGCGGTGGCCTTGTACTCCCGGTATTCGTTGAAATACTCGAGTTTGTTTTTATGACCTACGGCTTTGGTTAACAATTCTACGTAGGCGGGTGCTAAGGTTTGATACGTTTCCATAAGACAATTGGTTTTCAATGAAGTCTGAGCGAAAGGCTCTTCTTTCTACGGCGTAAAAAGCTCGACCAGGGAATCGGTGAAGGCTTCCATTCATGAACATTACCGTTCTTAAAAACATTCAGGCCTGTACCGATTCCCGCCTTACGTCTACGGATACGGCTGAAAATCAAAGGGCAAGGAATCGCCCGTTTTTTCGTAAACGAAATAACCGGATACCAGCAGATCAAGCGACGGGAAATACTGTCCATTTGCCTGAACGCGTACCATCTGACTCAGTAATTCAATGACACTCGTCTGCGGACGCTGACTCATACCGGGTCGGCTGGGAAAGTCCATTTCTTTCGTGTATGTCACCTGGATGGCTCCCGGAAAAGTCATGATACTCTGTTCGGTAGTGTGTAATCGCTTTATCAGTAGGTCGTCGCTTCGTAAGGGTTCTTCCAGTACTTGATAGCTACGGTACCGATCCACTTCGGATCGGCTCAGCTTTTTACCCGCCAAAGCCAGAGCGTTCATGGGAGAATGGGCAGGATTTGCCATTCGTTGTACAATGAATCCTTCAGAGGCCAGTGTACCGTTATGCAGACTTCGCAAAAAATGCGTGAGTGATCCGTAATAAGCCCGATTGCGGTTGCGTTTCCAGCGGGTCATCGTTTCAGAGCTCGTCGTGGACAATTCTTCGTACACCGGATAGCCCAAATAGGAAACGTACCCTTGGGTCTGGTGATAGGAAAATCCTTCAAGCTGGTATTTGATGCGGTAACCCAGTGCCTGATTTTCAATAATCAAAGGCTCGCGGGCTCCGGCCGTCAGCCATTGTTTGGTGGAATCTTCCGTAATCCAGAGTACGTCGGAATTCAGAATGGTACACTGCCGGGCGTTTTCAGTTGCCCCCAGAAACATACTCACAAAGCGTTCGTATCGTTGTTTCCAGTGCTTGTCGCGTTTCGTTTTTACTTTCACCTCAGCCAATAATTCGGGATTGGCTTTGAGTAAAATCTCCAACGAGGCCGACCGATTATCGGTTTGAATCGTTTGTGTCTGGGTTTGGTAGCCCACGTACGAGACGACCAGTTCGAGCGAACCCGTTGGCAGTGGGGTCAGGGTAAATTCGCCTTCCTCATTTGTAGTCGTACCACGGGTGGTATTGGCCAGAAAAACGTTCGCAAAAGGTAAGGGTTTACGGTCATCGGCGTTCAATACGCGACCTCTCAGGGTTTGCTGAGCCCCGACCGTAAAGGAAAAAGTCAAGAAAAGGATCAACCCAAGCAGCAGTTTCATAGCCGCAAAGTGCGTATTTTTGTCCCATGTACCAAGCTCTGATTCGCCCGCTGCTCTTCTGTTTCGATCCTGAACAGATTCATCACTTTTCGTTCAACTTCCTGAAGTTTAGCTTTAAAATACCGTTCGTTCCTGCATTAAGCCGGAAAATCTTTACGGTAACGGACCCGCGACTGGAACGGGAAGTCTTTGGCATTCGCTTTCCAAATCCGGTAGGCCTGGCGGCTGGTTTCGACAAAAATGCCGAATTAGTAGACGAGCTTTCCTGCCTTGGCTTCGGGTTTGTGGAGATCGGTACGGTAACACCCCGCCCCCAGCCCGGCAACGACCGTCCGCGACTGTTTCGCCTGAAGGCTGATCAGGGTTTGATTAACCGCATGGGTTTCAACAACAAAGGAGCCCGGACTGCCGCCGAAAAACTCCGCCGACGCAAAAGTCGCGTACTTATTGGTGGAAACATTGGTAAGAATAAGGTGACGCCCAACGAAAAAGCCGTAGACGATTACCTGGCCTGCTTCCATGAACTGAAAGATACGGTTGATTACTTTGTCGTGAACGTGAGTTCGCCCAATACGCCGAACCTTCGGGCTTTGCAGGAGAAGGAACCGCTGACCGAGCTGCTTCTGACGCTGCAAGCCGAGAATCTGAAACAGAGTCGGCCCAAGCCCATTTTGCTCAAGATCGCTCCGGATTTGACGAATAGTCAGCTCGACGACATCATTGACATTGTACAAACCAGCCGGATTGCGGGGGTCATCGCGACGAATACGACGATTTCCCGCGAGAACCTGCAAACGCCGCCCCAAACGATCGAAGCTATTGGAGCAGGTGGGCTTTCTGGTAAGCCCGTACGGGAGCGTTCGACGGGGGTCATTCGCTACCTGCATCAGCAGTCGAAAGGCAGTTTCCCGATCATTGGCGTGGGTGGAATCCATTCCCCCGAAGATGCGTTGGAGAAGCTACAGGCCGGGGCCAGCCTGATACAAGTGTATACAGGATTCATCTACGAAGGTCCTGCTCAGGTCAAGCGTATTTGCAATTATTTACTTGACAATCAGTACTAAATAAAATATTATAGAACAGAAGTGGATTTCAACAGTTTACTTTTGTAAATTTTGGAACCTAAACGGACGTACCTTTCCTGGGTATACGCCAATCTGGCTCTGGGCTTGCATTCTGATTTATAGTTTCGTGATACATGGCAAAAAAGGTAGATTCTTCTAAACAACCTCTCCGCAAACCCGCCAGTAAGCCTTCAAAAAGCCTTCGGGCAACGATTGCCGGCCCGAGTACGCGGCTGGTCATCGGAGGACTCACGGTGTTACTGGCGGTGCTGCTCTTTCTGGCTTTCTTTTCTTATCTGATTTCGGGCGAAGCCGATCAAAGTGTGGTCGGAGCTGCGTTTAAAACACCCCTGAAAGATTCGGGTCAGAAAGTACAAAACTGGCTGGGACTAACGGGAGCCATCGTTGGTCACTTTTTTGTATTCCAGTGGTTTGGCATTGCTTCCTTTCTCATCATTCCCGTGCTATTGGTAGCGGGAATCAAGCTTACATTTTCCCGGGAAATTTTTCCGCTCAAACGGCTTACCTATCAGGCCATTTTTTACATGATCTGGGTAAGTGCCGTACTGGGTTTTATCGTCTTGTGGTCCGATTCACAAAGTAATCTCAGTACACTTTCGGGCGGCATTGGCCTTTTAATTAACCAGTTGCTGTATAACCTAATCGGCTGGGGTTCTATCGCAGTCATTGCGGCGGCGTTGTTTGTGTTCGTCATTTACTTTTACCGGGTTGATTCCCTGGAGCACGTCGCCGAAAAAGTAGAAGGCATGAAAGTGCCCCGCCCCACGGTGAGCAATCCGTTCAAGAACTTATTCAAGGAAATAGAAGAGCTGGATGAGGACGAAGAAGAGGAAAAACCCGTCGAGAAACCCGCTCCGGTGAAAGAAGAACCTAAACCGGTACTTCGGAAACCCATTCCGGTGATTACCGAACCTGATGAACTGGAGGAAGAAGCGGACGAAGAAGAGCAGGAATACCTGCAATTACAAAAAGTAAATCGACTCGCCGAAGACGCTCGCCGCGTACTCGAAACGCCGATTCCGCTGCCCGTAGAGGCCATTCCTGTAGAAGAACCGGTTCTGGAAGAAGTCGTAGCGTATACGCCTCCCGCTCCCGTAGCCAAGGTGAGCCGGGAAGTACCGAAAGAGAAATCATCGGAACCTGACTTTATTATTGAGACGGCTCCGGCTGAAGAGATTCTGCCTCCGAAAAAAATAGAAAAACTAGATACCCAACCCAACGAAAACCTGATTAAGGAACTGGGGCTGTACGATCCTACGCTCGATCTGGCTCGGTACCAATACCCCAGCGTTGAGTTGTTGCGGGAGTACACGACCGATAAAGCTCAGGTTTCGGAAGAAGAATTAAAAACGAAGAAGGATACCATTTTACGTACCCTCAGCGATTATGGCATCAGTATTGCCAGCATCAAGGCTACGCCGGGGCCAACCGTAACGCTGTACGAAATTGTTCCTTCGGCGGGGGTCAAGATTTCTCGGATCAAATCGCTGGAAGATGACATTGCCCTCTCACTGGCGGCTTTGGGCATTCGGATTATTGCTCCCATGCCGGGGAAAGGTACCATCGGGATTGAAGTACCGAATAAGAACCGCGAAATGGTGAGTATCCGGGCGGTGGTAGCCAGCGAAAAATTCCAGAAATCCACGGCTGAACTCCCGGTTGTATTAGGCAAGACCATCTCCAACGAAATCTTCGTTACGGACCTAGCCAAAATGCCTCACCTGCTCATTGCCGGGGCCACGGGTCAGGGTAAGTCCGTGGGGATGAACGTAATTCTGGCTTCGCTACTCTACAAAAAACACCCGGCTCAGCTCAAGTTCGTACTAGTCGATCCTAAGAAAGTGGAGTTGAGTCTGTTCAGTAAGATTGAACGGCACTTCCTGGCGAAGCTCCCCGGTACTGAAGACGCCATTATCACCGATACCAAGAAGGTAATTTACACGCTCAATTCGTTGTGCGTGGAGATGGATTCGCGGTATGAACTGCTGAAAAACGCGGGTTGCCGTAACCTCAAGGAATACAACCAGAAGTTCATCGAACGTCGCCTAAATCCGGAGAAGGGGCACCGTTTCCTACCGTATATCGTACTGGTTATTGATGAGTTGGCCGATTTGATGATGACGGCTGGTAAGGAAGTAGAAACGCCCATTGCCCGTCTGGCTCAGTTGGCCCGGGCCATTGGCATTCACTTGATTGTGGCGACACAACGGCCTTCCGTGGATATTATTACGGGTAAAATCAAAGCCAACTTCCCGGCTCGTTTATCGTTCAAAGTAACCCAGAAAGTCGATTCCCGTACCATTCTGGATACGAACGGAGCCGATCAGCTGGTGGGTCAGGGCGACATGCTTTTCCTGCAAGGTTCAGACATGACGCGTTTGCAGTGTGCCTTCGTCGATACGCCGGAAGTGGATGCCGTCTGCGACTTCATTGGCGAGCAACAGGGTTATTCTGATGCCTATTTGCTGCCCGAATTCGAAGGTGACGAAGCCGGTAACGACGAAAAAGACGTGGATTTAGCCCAGTTGGATCCGATGTTTAAAGATGCTGCCCGCCTGATCGTCATTCATCAGCAGGGTTCCACTTCGCTGATTCAACGGAAAATGAAACTGGGTTATAACCGGGCCGGTCGCATCATGGACCAGCTCGAAGCTACCGGTGTAGTAGGTCCGTTTGAAGGGTCCAAAGCCCGGGAGGTACTCATTCAAAGCGAAGAACGCCTGGATGAACTCTTCAAGGAACTGCGGTTGTGAGACACATCGAGTAGTTTTGAAAGCGTGGCTGGTAGAAATATCGGCCACGCTTTTTTTAATCGAACCGTATGCATTCCTTTATTCATGGTTCACAATTTTTAACAGAGCTTACTGCCCTTCTCCGGCAGGGTTCTTTTATCTTTGAAGAAGTCCATGAACGCATTAGACCATGAAAATTCTTAAGATTGCCCTTATAAACGCATTCCTTTTCAGTACCTTTTTCAGCCAGGCTCAGGACCCGAAAGCGGCCACCATTCTTGATGGCGTAAGCAAAAAATACAAAGCTTTGAATTCGTTTAACGTAGGCTTTACGTACGGAGCAGCGGGTGAATCGCAAAAAGGCGATCTGACGACCAAGAGTGGCAAATACTACCTCAAACTGGCCGGGCAGGAAGTGTACAATGATGGAAAAACCGTGGCGACTTACGTAAAAGAAGCCAACGAAGTCAATTTATCAACGAATGATCCGGCTAGTAATGAATTTAGTCCGGCCAATATTTACAACATTTATAAGAACGGTTATCAGTATAAGCTGGTCGAAGAACGGAAAGACGGCAACGCGGTGATTGATCTGACGCCTACCAATAAATCAGCTCACGTCGCGAAAGTACGGATGACCGTTAATAAGAATGACTCGTCCATTAAAGGCTGGCAGTTAACTGATAAATCCGGTAAGGTTCAAACCTTTAAGATTACGAAGTTCACGCCCAATGTCGCTGTAAACGATCAGACCTTTAGCTTCAACAAGAGCAAGTACCCGGGCGTAGAAGTGATTGATTTACGTGATTAATACTTAGTTCATACAAAAAAGCATCGGCTTACCCTGCGGTAAGCCGATGCTTTTTTGTATGAACTAAAAAAACGAAACTATGCGTCATTCTTCGATCGATCCATCACACCTGTAGAACGAATAGGCCTATTTATTTTAACTAAATAACAAATAGAAATCATTGGTAATTAACCCTTTCTGATGGATAAGGCGTTAGTAGCGGATGCATTAAAAGAGTGTGCTGAATTAAATATTTTAAGTTTTATTTTTATGCATTACCTGCCTATTGCTAAAATAAACTTTAAAAAACAGAAGAAATCTATCAGTTAAAAGTCAATTAAATCTAGTAAAGATTCAATTTTTATTTAAATGATTTAATCTATATAATCCTTTGTTAAAAAATACCTCATTCTGCCTATATGAGATAAGATAGTTAAGGGCGTACTTTGCTGTTGCTAAGCATACCGTCACCTTCAGGCTTGGCTCCTAGTATGCTTAAACTAACCGCCCGAAGTCGCGTCAACCTTATGTTTGTCGTAGGCCTCGCCCTTTTGATTACTGCCGGTTTTGTCACGTACAGTACCTTCCTCAAGCAGGCTGAAGATTCAGATTGGGTAAGTCATACCTATCGAAATCTGAATCAGCTAGAAAAAAGCCGCGACCTCATTCAAAAAATGCAGGTAGCCCAACGGGACCATCGGCTCAATAAAGAAAATACCCACGCCCTTTCGGATTTCAGTGCGGCCCGAACCGAGATTGAGTCGAACCTGAAGACGCTTAATCAGCTCATGGCCGATAATCCGGCCCAAGTGATGCGGTTAGCGACGGTAGAGGATCAGCTTAGCCAGTTGTATACGTTTTGGACCTTACCGGAAAACGCCGTACATAGTATTCAAACCGTTAATCGCGAAAGTAATCGCATCAATGCCGTCCGTACTAACCTGGATCACCTGGTTACGGTAGAACAGAATTTGCTGACGAGTCGAGAAAGTCAGCGGGAATCCGCGTTCCGTACGGCTGGTATCACCATTCTGGTAGCCATGACGTTGGCTATTCTCATTGCCACCTTACTAATTCTGGTGGTATACCGGGAATTAAAACAACGCCAGGAAGCTCAGCACGAACTTAAATCGCGACTGAATGATCTTTCGCAGCTTCATGAAGAAACGGCTCAGAAAAATTGGCTACTAACGGGTGTTTCTAAAATTAATGACAGCTTACAGGTAACCCACGACCTGGATTCGCTGGCTCAGTGTATTGTTCAGGAAGTAACGGCTTACCTAGAAGTCCCTGCCGGAGCCCTTTATGTACTTGACAAAAAAAGCTTAGTCCGAAGAGCCTCCGTAGGTTTGCCTTCGCACACGGCTACAATATGGCCACTCGATTCGGGCTTACTGGGGAAAGCCGCTGCCTCAAAACATATTCAGCGTATTCAAAAGGTTCCACCTGAATTCTGGCAATTCCAATCCAGTACGGGGGCTTTGCAACCCGGTGAAGTACTTTTTCTGCCCCTCTGGAATGGATCGAACCTGAAAGGGGTGCTGGAACTGGCTGCCTTTGGCCGGTTCAGTGAATCTTGCCTATTACTGCTAGAGACAGCGGGTAATAACATTGCCGTTGCCCTGGATGCCAGTATGAGTCAGGAATCTAATAACCAGTTGCTGACTCAGGTACAGTTGCAAACCGATGCGTTACTGGAACAGCAGGAAACATTAAAACAGACCAACGAGGAGCTTACGCGACAGGCGGAAATATTACAGGCTTCAGAGGAAGAACTGAAAGTACAGGAAGAAGAACTCCGGCAGGTTAATGTTGAACTGGAAGAACGGAATGAAGCCATCGAAGCGGCCCGCCGATCTCTGACCATCAAGGCCCGCGAACTGGAGCAATCCAGTCAGTACAAGTCCGAGTTTCTGGCTAACATGTCGCACGAGCTGCGTACGCCCCTAAATAGCGTCTTGATTCTGGCCCGCCTGCTGGCTGATAATAAAGCCGGGAATCTTACGGATAAACAAATCGAACACGCTCAGGTTATTTTCCGGTCCGGAACTGATTTACTTAATCTCATCAATGACATTCTGGATCTGTCGAAAATTGAAGCCGGGAAAATTGATATTCTGATCGAAGAAGTGAAGACCGCCAGTATTCTACGAAACATGCAGGATTTGTTTTCCGTACTGGCCGACGATAAGGGCATTCGCTTCCGCATTACAACGGACGACACCACGCCCGAATCGTTTTATAGTGATCACCAACGTATTGAACAGATTCTTAAAAACTTATTGTCCAATGCGTTTAAGTTTACGCCCCGGGGTGGTACTATTCAGCTCAGCGTTCAACAGATTCAGCCGCAACCAGGTTTTTTTGAGCAAAATTTAAGCGAAGCTTCGGAAGTACTGGCCTTCAGCGTTGAAGATTCAGGGATTGGGATTGCTCTGGAAAAACAAAAACTCATTTTCGAGGCTTTCCAACAGGCCGACGGCTCGACAAACCGAAAATTTGGCGGTACGGGTCTGGGACTATCCATCTGCCGGGAACTCTCGCGATTGCTGGGCGGCGAAATCCGCGTAAACAGTGAAATGGGTCGGGGCAGTACATTCACGCTGTATCTACCAGCTCAAGGAACGGTGATGCCTAAAGAATTGGTCAGCCCCATGGTGTTAGAGACGCAGCCCCCTTTGCTGAGTCTCGACAAACTGCGTGAACAAACCCAGGTTCCCGATGATCGGCAGGATTTGGTTCGGGGTGATCATACCTTACTGATCATTGAAGATGATGCAGTATATGCTGAACGGTTACGCGACTTAGCTCAGGCCCGTGGCTACAAAACCGTGATTGCCTTAACCGGAGCGGAGGGGCTCCACTACGCCCGTACGTACCGTCCTACGGCCATCCTGCTTGACATTTTCCTGCCCGATACCGATGGATGGAGCATGTTGAAAACCCTGAAAAATGATCCAGATCTTCAGCCGATTCCGGTGCATATCATTTCGGCCGGTGACGAACCCCGCCATACGCTCCAGGGGGCTGTCTCCTTTCTGAGCAAAACGGCTTCTAAAGATGCTTTTGAAACCGTATTCGCTCGCATTGCCGAACATCTACCCAGCACTGAGAAAAAAATCCTGGTACTCACGGGTACGCAACTTCGTAGCCAGTCACTGACGAGCTGGTTGGCCGAGCGAAATTTCCAGATTAATACGCAGTTCGTGACGAGTCTTCCGGAGGCTCTGTTACGCTTCCAGCATCAGGAGTTTCACTGCTTGCTTATGGACGCGGGTGAAGCTTCTGAGGCCGTACTCCATACCCTTGAGCAACTGCATACGGCCCTGGGTACGCACCAGATTCCCTTCATTCTCTTCCTGGATCAGGACTTGTCACCCGCGGAAGAATCACGGTTCAAAAAAGTCTCGGATGTCATTATCCGAAATTCGCCGCTGGCCAAAGATCGACTGCTGGATGAGCTGGAACTCTTTTTGTTTAAAATAGAAAGCCAGCCCGTAGTACCCAAGGCAACCGTAATTATGGCGGAAAAGGCTTTGCAAGGCAAGAAGATACTCGTGGTAGACGATGATATGCGAAATGTCTTTTCCCTGAGTACGCTTTTGGAAGAATACGAGATGAATACTATTACGGCCGGAGACGGCCGCGAATCGCTGGAAGTACTCCGAAACAACCCGGATACTGACCTGATTCTCATGGATGTGATGATGCCCGAGATGGATGGGTATGAAGCCATCCAGCACATTCGGGCCGATCCTCAGTTTCAGGAGTTGCCCATCATCGCCCTGACGGCAAAAGCCATGCAGGGAGACCGTGAGAAAAGTATTCAGGCCGGAGCTTCGGATTACATCAGTAAGCCAGTAGACAGCAAACAATTGCTATCACTGCTACGGGTCTGGCTGTCGCGGGGCTAAGCTCGGCGATCGTTCCACGCTAGTAATCGATGGTTAGGTATGAGTGACGGGATTGACATTTTACCCCACGAAATTGAGGAAATCATTCAGGTGATTCGGGAACAGTATGGGTACGACTTCATCGATTACTCACGGGCTTCTTTTACCCGTCGAGTCAAGCATTGCATGCAACGAGCGGGGCTGAAAACCATGTACGAATTACGTTATCACCTGATTAATGAAGCTTCGTTTTTTGCCTGGTTCCTGCAAACGTTGACGGTCAACGTTACTGAGATGTTTCGTGACCCGGTTTTCTACCGACAACTTCGAGAAACGGTCATTCCCCGGCTAGCCTCCTACCCCATCATTAAAATCTGGCACGCGGGCTGTGCTACGGGTGAAGAAGTGTACTCGATGGCTATTATGCTAAAAGAAGCGGGATTACTCGACCGAACGCGTATCTACGCAACGGACATTAATCCGGCGAATCTGGAGAAAGCTCGTAAAGGCATTATTTCGCTCAATGCGATGAAAGAATATACGGCCAATTACACACGTTCGGGTGGAACAGAAGATTTTTCGTCGTACTACGAAGCTCATTCCGATCATGTCGTCATACGGCCTGAGTTGCTAAAAAAAGTACTCTTTTCCCAGCATAATTTAGTTACCGATCAGATGTTTAATGAATTTCAGCTCATTTGCTGCCGGAATGTACTGATTTACTTCAATAAGAACTTACAGAATCGCGTCCTAGGACTCTTTTACGACAGTCTGGTTCCGTTGGGGTATCTGGCCTTGGGTATGAAAGAATCATTGTTATTCATGGATATACAGGCTGAATTTGAGTCCATTAACGAATCCAGTAAAATTTTTCGTCGTAAACATTAATCGATTTGTTCAGCCCTAAACATGAATTCCCTTCCTCCCGAAATCGTTGTCGTTGGTGGCTCAGCGGGCAGCGTATCGGTCCTCATTCAACTGCTGGAAGAGTTGCCTCAAAACTTTCCATTTGCGTTGGTGCTGGTTATTCACCGGCAGAAATCCGTACCCAGCGAAATGGATAAAGTACTGGGATTTTCTAGTAACATCGAGGTTATCGAGCCTAATGATAAAGATTTTGTACTAGCCAATCGAATCTATCTGGCTCCGCAGAATTATCACTTGCTGTTCGAACAGGATCGTACGTTCAGTCTCGATTATTCGGAAGCCATTTATTACAGTCGTCCGGCTATTGATCCAGCCTTTGAAAGTGCTGCCGACGTATACGGACCAAAGGCTGTGGGTATTCTATTGAGTGGGGCCAATCAGGATGGCTCCCAAGGACTTGCCCACCTCGTTCAACAAGGTGGCCGGGCTATTATTCAGGAGCCGCAAAGCTGCGAATTTCCTGCCATGCCGCTGGCCGGTCTGCAAGTGGTCCCCCAGGCTGAAGTAGCGAAGCCTGCTGAACTAATTAACCGTCTTTTTTCTCTATAAACGTATTCTATGACCGACGTTCAAACTGACTTTGTCATCCTCCTAGTCGATGATCGGGAAGAAAACCTGATTTCGTTGGAAGAAATGCTGGCCCAGGAAAATCGGGTATTCTTACGAGCACTTTCGGGTAATGAGGCTCTGAAACTGGTATTACGCAATCCGCAGATCGGATTGATTTTACTGGACGTACAAATGCCGGAAATGGATGGCTTTGAAGTAGCCCGTATTCTAAAATCGAATCCCAAGACCCGCGATATATCCATTATTTTCGTAACGGCTCTCAATAAGGAGCAACAATACGTATTGAAAGGATACGACGAAGGAGCGGTAGATTATTTGCAAAAACCACTCGACATTCGGGTAACGCAGGCAAAAGTCAGCGTTTTTGAAAAGCTCTATCGGTACCAGACCCAGCTCAAACAAACCGCCGACGCTCTCCGAAAAACCAATAAACAACTCGAAAACTTCGTGTACATCGTTGCTCACGATTTGAAGTCGCCCCTGAATGGCGTCATTGGTATGCTTTCGTTGATGGTAATGCAAAACGAAGAGGAAGGTTTAAGTAAGGAAGAACTTCGCGAATATCTCGGTCTATCGCAGAGAGCTTCGTATCACCTTTCAGGAATGATTTCGGAGATTTTGGATTACTCCCGGAAGAGTCTGTCAGAGCAAACTATCGAAGAGGTAGACGTTCAGGAAATGGTAACGCAGATTTTCCAATTGCTATTTCCCCCCAGAAACATTCGTACAGCCATCAACGGTACCATGCCACGTTTCCAGACCCGGAAATTGAAACTCCAGCAGGTATTTCAGAATCTGATTAGTAATGCTATCAAGTACAACGACAAAGCCCAAGGATTAGTAGAAGTGGGTTATGCGGAAAAAGGTGAGTTCTATGAGTTCTACGTTCGTGACAATGGTCCGGGCATTAGTTTGCACGAACAATCCAATTTGTTTACGCTCTTCGGCGTAAGTCAGGCCCCTTCGCAAACCCGCGATGACAAGACGGGCGTTGGACTGAATATTCTGAAAGTACTCGTAGAGGAGCAGGGTGGCAAATTCCGAATCGATTCTACCGTAGGCGAAGGCAGTACTTTCTTTTTTGACTGGTACAAATCATAAAAAATCAGTACCGTGCAGAAACACGGTTTGTGGCGTTTCTACACGGTACTCTTTCACTGCTCTTCTCGTAGCTTGTCACTACGCATTTATGGAAGTAAGATGCTTTGTGTTTACAAAGTCACTTTACCGTGCGATCCGTCGTCGTATGGTGTACCAGTAATGGCCGCTTTCAGCATTTTAAAACCATTGACCAGTTTGCTTGAAGAACTATCCCAGAATTCGGCTTCGTCAATACTGATTTTCAATAAAGACAATTCCGGATCGTCGATGCCATCCGGGAACCACGCTTTCAAAACGGGCGTGTAAAGTTCTTCCATCTTGGCTTTATCGGTCACCACTTTGGCCCGTCCCTGTACGCTTACGTACGTGTTTTCCTCCGGATTGGCGTAGGCAACGCATACGCGATGTTCCTGTTCTACTTCGTCGGTTTTACGGGAATGTTCCCGGGTAAAAAACCACAGCGTACCGTCGTCCTCCAATTCGGACGTAGCCATGGGGCGGCTTCGTAAACCGTCATTTTCGGTATAGGTAGTTAACATGGCTACCCGTATATCTTTGATTTTATCTTTGAGCAGCTTGATTTGCTCTTCTTGCGTGAGTTCTTTTACGTCAGACATGGCTAAAATATCTATTAGTACATAGCCATTCAGCAGAAAATTCCGTACCAATACGTTGCCTTATTCCAGTGGCAAATGACTACCGAAGATGTAAAAACGATCCGTATCCAGCCGAAACTGCTGGCCATCTTCCTTTTTCAAATACACCGTTTGCCACTCATTGGTCGGATATATAGTTTCATAGCGATCCCCGAAGGTTACCCGAACGGGCATGGCGAAACCGGGTACTTTCGTACGCCATCGGTAAGTCAGTTTAAAGCGTTTGGGATTATCAACCGACGTAAATTCAAAAACGGGCGGGTCGGCATGAAACAGATACTGATTGAAAAAAGGGGTACAGTCAATCGCTAGCTCCTGATTGAGAAAACGCACTAATTCCTCCGTTGTAATCACCTGATAGGCAAAGCGTTTGGGAATTGCCCGCAAGGTACGGTACCACAGCGAATCGTTATTAACCACCTTTCGTAAGGTATGTAAGATCCAGGCTCCCTTATAGGCCTGATCCTGAGTTTTGGGCAGCCACGCCGCACCCGAAGGTCCGACTAACGGCTCGGTATTCTTGATCAGTTTTCGATATTCCTTAAGTCGTTCGAGAGCCGTCAGGTAATCTTTCGTTCGTTCCAGGTACAGAATTTCCGCATAGGTAGCGAAAGCTTCTGAGATCCAGGCGTCGGCCTGGTCCCGGTAGGAAACGCTGTTCCCGAAATAATGATGGGCACTTTCGTGGACAATCGTATAATCGAAATCATACGTTGGCAAATTCCGGTAAAAGTTCGCGTACGGAATTACGCCCTGCGGAGCCATTCCCTGAAAAGGCGTTTCCACGAGCCGGTATCCATCTCGCCAGAAAGGGTACTTGCCGAAAATCTTTTCGTACGTATTCAGCATCGTCTTTACCTGCTGAAAATGCGTCTGAGCCTTCGCCACGCGGTCCGGCATGACGTAATACTCCAGGGGGAGTCGAGTTCCATCCAACGCTTCGTACGTATCCTGAATCCGTTGAAAATTGCTGACGTGCAGCGTGACACTCGCTGGCTGAATGGGATAGCTCACTCGCCAGTTGTAAGACCAGTACCCATCCGATCGATTTTTGTACACGCTTTCCAGATGTCCGTTCGCTACGCCGGTCAGCTCTTTGGGTACGACCACGTGAATCCGCATGGAGTCGGCTTTATCCGAGAAGTCATCCTTGCAGGGCCACCACAGCCGACCGCCTGCGTGCTGGGTCGAAACGGTGATCCAGCTTTTACCGGACAAATTTTCCCGCCAGTCAACTCCACCTACCTGACCAGCATCTGCTATACCTTGGGGTTTACCTCGATACGTTACCTGAATGGTAGCAATTTTCCCCTTTCGCAGCGGCTCGGGGAAATCCACCCATACAACCGATTCTTTCCGCAGGAATTTCAGCGTTTGAGCGTCCTGCGTTACCTCTACCATTTCCAGATTCGGTACCAGATCCAGCTGAATCCGAAACAAATTTTCCAGAGCTTTGAACCGAATGGTTACCGTTCCCTGGATGGATTCGGTCGTTGGATTAACCTTTACATTCAAGTCATAAAAGCCAACGTCGTAATTCGCCCGAAACCGATTCAGCCCATTACTGCTTTCGGGCGTTGTTTGACCAAACGCCAGACCGTATCCGAA
>NZ_JBMDWJ010000198.1:0-3880 GCF_048595215.1 Siphonobacter sp. | reverse complement strand
CGGGCGGCTGCTTTGCAGTTCACGTTCCCCAAAAGCGAAGAATCCCGCGTAGTCATTGATGCTCTCGATAAAGGTTCGTACGTGAAAATCATTCCCGGTGAAAACAAGATCATCGGTTATACGACGAAGAACAGTGGTGGTGTACCCGCCAACTTTAAAAATTACTTCGTTATTCAATTCGACCGCCCCTTTGCCAATACGGCCGTTTGGAGTGGTAAGAATGTAGTCAATAATCAGCTCGAAGTAAAGGATAACCACGTCGGTGCCGTAGTAGGCTTTTTGACCAAGAAGGGCGAGAAAGTATACGCCCGCGTGGCTTCTTCGTTCATCAGTCCTGAACAAGCCGAACTGAACCTAAAAGAAATCGGTAAGGATGATTTTGCGACGGTGAAAGAAAAAGCCCGCAAAATCTGGAATCAGGAAATGAGCCGACTAACTGTAGAAGGCGGATCCGTGGATCAAACGCGGACCTTCTATTCCTGTCTGTACCGTTCGATGCTGTTCCCCCGCAAGTTCTACGAACTCGACGCGTCGGGTAAAGTCATGCACTACAGTCCCTACAATGGTCAGGTACTGCCGGGTTACATGTTCACGGACAATGGTTTCTGGGATACCTTCCGAGCCCAGTTTCCCTTCTTTAACCTGATGTACCCGACGATGAACGGTCACATCATGGAAGGTCTGGCCAATGCCTACAAAGAAAGCGGCTTTTTGCCCGAGTGGGCTAGTCCCGGTCACCGCGACTGTATGATTGGCTCGAACTCCGCTTCACTCATTGCCGATGCTTACCTGAAAGGAGCCCGTGGTTTCGACATTAATACCCTTTACGAAGGTATCCTTAAAAATACCCAAAATGAAGGCCCGCTCAGCTCGGTAGGCCGGAAGGGTGTGAAGTACTACAACGAATTAGGCTACGTTCCTTACGACGTAAAAATCAACGAAAACGCGGCCCGTACGCTCGAGTACGCTTACGACGACTTTACCATCTATCAGTTGGCGAAAGCCCTGAAACGTCCCCAGACCGAGATTGATCTATTTGCCAAACGCAGTCAGAACTACCGCAACCTCTTCGATCCCGAAACAAAACTGATGCGGGGTAAAAACAAGGACGGTAAATTCCAGTCGCCGTTTAATCCCTTCAAATGGGGAGATGCCTTTACGGAAGGCAATAGCTGGCACTATACCTGGTCCGTCTTCCACGACGTACAGGGATTGGCCGATCTGATGGGCGGTAAGAAAGCCTTCGTCAACATGCTGGATTCCGTTTTCGTGGTACCGCCGATTTTCGACGATTCATACTACGGACAGGTGATCCACGAAATTCGCGAAATGCAAATCATGAATATGGGTAACTACGCTCACGGTAACCAGCCCATTCAGCACATGATTTACCTCTACAACTACGCGGGCGAACCCTGGAAAGCCCAGTACTGGCTCCGCGAAGTGATGGAACGCATGTACAAACCCACGCCCGACGGATACTGCGGCGATGAAGACAATGGTCAGACTTCGGCCTGGTACGTATTCTCTTCGCTGGGTTTTTATCCGGTATGTCCCGGTACGGATCAGTACGTGGTAGGAACGCCGCTATTTAAAAAAGCAACGATCCAGCTGGAAAACGGCAAGAAGGTACTGATTACGGCTCCGAATAACACGGACGAAACTCGTTACATTCAGTCATTGAATGTAAACGGAAAAGCGTATAGCAAAAACTGGCTCAGCCACGATGAACTCATGAAAGGAGCTACGCTGAACTTCCAAATGTCAACCAAACCGAACCAGAAACGCGGTACTGCGGATGCGGATGCTCCGTATTCATTCTCGACGGCGAAGAAGTAAGGCTTCGTTGAAGGGGCTTACCCCTACAATTGATTTTAACCACAGCGTACACGGCGTTTTTCACTGTGTATGCTGTGGTTATTGTTTTAGTGAGGAGCCTGAAGACGATCGAATCTTCAAACGCTTTCAAACCCACTCCAACTAATCCTCCGCTTTCTCCTTACCATCGGCCATCCGGACGATTTTCGGAGAAAACTTCGCCAGTACTTCTACTAACTCCGACTGAGCCGCCATGACCTCTTCCAGATTCTTATAGGCCATCGGAGCCTCGTCAAGGTCGCCGCCCAAAAGCGTAACGCCCGCCGTTTCCAGGGCTTTCTGTACATCTTTTTTCTGAATCGTCTGGAATGCTTTGGTACGGGACATCAATCGGCCAGCCCCGTGCGAAGCCGAATTTAGCGATTCCGCGAATCCCTTGCCTCGTACCACATAGCCCGGTTGTGTCATCGAACCCGGAATAATACCCAGGTCATTCAGACCCGCGGGCGTAGCTCCCTTACGGTGCACAACGACCTCCCGACCATCGGCCAGTTTTTCCTTCCAGGCGAAATTGTGGTGATTCTCTACCATCAACAACGGCGATTGATCCAACCCCTTAGCAATCTTATTATGAATCTCGTGGTGATTCGCCGAAGCGTAATCGCCCGCCAGATTCATGGCAATCCAGTATTCCTGTCCTTCCTCCGAGTCCAGATCCAGCCAGGCCAGGTGTTGGGCTTCTTTGGGGAGTTTGGTTTTCTGCATTGCTAGTTTCGAATAGTAGTTGGCAATATTGCCTCCGAATCCCCGCGAGCCCGAGTGCGACAGCAGGGCCAGATACCGCCCCGCCGGTAAAAGGTCGTTAGACAATACCTCCAGTTCACCCCATTCCACGAAGTGATTGCCCGTACCCGAGGTACCCAACTGGCGGTATGCTTTATCGCGTAATTCCCGAATAGGTTTGGTCGCAGTCCATTCCGGACGTTCAAACAGGGTATCGTCAAACTTTTTCCGCGATTCTGAGCCGATACCAAAATGGGTGTGATCTCCCAGTAAGGTTTTCAGTGTTTTAGGCTCGTTGCCAATCATCGTAGCCGGTAAATCGAATACACTTAGACACATCCGGCAGGCAATATCTACCCCGACCGCGTACGGAATCACGGTATTCGCCGTCGTAGCCAGTACGCCACCGATGGGCAAACCGTAACCTTGGTGAGCATCGGGCATCAAGGCTCCCGCCTGAGCAATCGGCAGTTGCATGGCCGTTTGCATCTGCTTAAGGGCACCCTGCTCAATTTGACTGGCCCCGTAAATGTGATAGGGCAGAGGCTCGTCCCGTAGGGCAAACTCCCGCGTGGTTTGTCCCGGTAAAGCGGGAAGTTCGTATACAGGCGTACGGGCTGCTTCAGCGGCAATCAGGCTCTGAGCGTATTCCGTAAGTGGAATCGCCGTACCTGCATCAGCCAGCTTTTTAACGGCTACGCCCAGATTGGTCAGTTTGTTGCGGGAAAACGCAAACTTCTTTGGATTCTCCAGCAGTTGAGCCAGCAGGGTCAGTACTTTATCTTTGGCATAAACGCCGTTCGAAATCAAGCCGTTGCCGACGCGAAGAAACTGCTTTTGCAGCTCTTCCTGGGTAATCCCCAGGGCTTGCAAATCGGCCTGGGTTAATAGGGTTTCCATGGTTGTAAGGATTGGTGGAAAACAAAAAAAGCCCGGAACACGCGGTTCCGGGCTATATAGGGATACTTAGGCCTAAGTCATCCGTTGAGTTGCTAGCTCATTCGCCCGGAACCATTACGATCCTTCCGTCCAAAATCTGGGGTCAGACTTTGACGTTGGGTCATTTCGTAACGGTATGCTTGAGCGATTTTTTGCATTGCGGGCACAAAGATTGCCGTTTTTTTAGATTTCAAAAAAAATCAGTTTTAATTTTTTTGAAGACTTCTCATCACGGCCAGTCCTTCGTACGGTGGGGTTACTTCTGAATATCAGCCGTTCCTTTCAAGGGCGTGGGAAATGCCGGAGCAGCCATCCGGAAACTATTGGTTTTCTCCGCTAG
>NZ_JBMDWJ010000197.1:0-75888 GCF_048595215.1 Siphonobacter sp. | reverse complement strand
CGAAATCGGAAACGGATCGGCCGGAATCGTAATCACTCACGGGGATCAACGTTAATTTTTCCAGCGTTTGCCCGTTGAATTTCATCAGTACGCCATCCCAACGGCCATCTTTCACCACCAGCCAGAGGGTACGAGCATCATCTTCAAACACGCCAAACAAGGAATTTCTGATGCCTTTCCGCGTGTAGAGAAACTGCGACAAATCGTACTCGGCCACTGGCTGGGATAGATTCGTATGGCTGTAAATCTGTAATTGCTGATTATCGGATTTCAGGGAAAAATTTTGAGTAAAAAGCCGTTCAGTCGTTTCTTCCACCAGGCGGCCTTTCTGCTGCTTTACATCCCAGATTACTAAACCTTTGGTCGTTTGAAACCAGTGTTCCTGAGCGGTAGCTTTTACTACTTCGTTGAAACGAAACTTTACGTCAGCGGGGAAATTGCCTTCTTTGACCCAGTTTCCTCCGGTGTACCGATGTACGCCATACCCCAGCGTACCGTCTTGAGCAACGACCCATACATTTCCTTCATCATCGGAGAACAACACCTCCAGCGGCGGACTAGCGGGTTGGGGAAAACGGCGAAGGGCATACGTCACTGAGTCGGAAAGCATCAACGCATACGGACTGATGATCAGGGCTCTGGTCCCGGTTAACGACAGTGTATCTATTTCCTTAAGGGCAATCGGTTTAATCGCCAGCGTACGGGCTTTAGGTCCATTCAACTTCGTCGGGCTGGGCGGATAATCCGTCGGTTCAAAGAGGGAGAGATCGCAACTGGTCAATAGCCCGAGCAATAGCAGGGCCCATAGAGAAGAAAGTTTCATAGCGAGTAGATGGAATCTGGGCAAAGGTACGCGGACTTTGCTTTCACCCAATAACAAAAGGACGAGTGGCTATCCTCGTCCTTTCTGAAAATGAACGCTTAGTACGTTCCTATTCCGTTACAATCGCCCGGATTTTTTCGGCGTTCAGCTCCGAAAAATGGTTGATTATCTGATTCGCTTCGCTCAAATCCTGCAGGGCGGTATGCTCGCTGTTGTAGCCAATGCAGTAAATCCCTGCCGCCCGAGCCGCTTTCACGCCGTTGTTCGAGTCTTCGATGATGATACACTCCGATTTGGGAGCTTTAGATAAAGAAGCCGCGTGCTCAAAAATCGCCGGATCGGGTTTTGATCGAACGAAATCTTCGCCACTCACTTTGTCGGAAAAGTACGGGTCCAGTCCAAAGCGTTTGAATACGCGAGCAATCGTTACCTTGGCCGCCGAGGAAGCGAGAATAAGCTGAAATCCGTGTTCGTGCAGGTCTTCAATCAGCGTGCGTACGCCGTCGAGCAAATCCAGATCTTCTTTTTCATCAAACGCATCGTTGAAAATAGCCCGCTTCCGCAGCACGAACGATTCGATATCTTCCCCCAGATTATAGGCTTCATTGAGTTTCTGGTAGACGTTGCGGGTAGAAAGACCCGTGAAGGTGGCGTATTCTTCGTCGGTAATGTGCAGGCCTAATTCGTCAAAATGCTTGAAAAAAGCGTAACGGTGAACGGGTTCGGTGTCAACAATCACCCCGTCCATATCAAAAATAACGGTTCGTATCATGGAAAACTTGGTCTCACTGAAAAGACAAAGGTACGGAAAAGGCCGGGTTTTGTTAGGAAAGTATCCATTCCAGACGGTTTATAAAGCGAGACCGTTCCTTACTTAAAAAACGCATTCTTATCACTCTTCTTCGGAAGCATCGGCTGTATCCCCTGATTCGCCTGAATGGGCAAATCGGTTTCGATCAAGTCGGCTCCTGCTTTTAGAATCGTCTGATACACGTCTGTTTTCCCAGCTTTGTATTCTTTGTCGTATACCGGACCAGCGGCAACCATCGCCATCACCCCGCGTTGATGTAACTCTTCAATCAGAGCCGGGTGTTCGGGTTTGGTCTGGGAACCGATGTACGCCATGACCTGCTTCCAGGGAATACCCGCGGCTTCGTATTCGTGCAGGGCCTTTTCCGTGTGAACAAAGGCTTCGAAGAGAATATCCGGGTTTCGCTGGTGGTAGTACTGGGCATCCTGGGCCGTATGAACCGTCACCATAACAAAGGCCTCGGCTTTGTGTTTACGAATGATTTCCAACGTTTTATCAAAAGGAACATCTTTGTAATCAAGAATTAGTACGGTTTTACCGCGGGCCCATTCAATGGCGTCCTCCAACGTAGGAATTCGAAAATTCGTCAGCTTGCCTTCCGAATCTTTCAAGCGGAATTGCTGCACTTCCTGCCAGGTATAATCCCGGAGTTTACCCGTTCCGTTGCTGGTACGATTCAGCGTAGCATCGTGCAGGAGTACGATTACACTGTCTTTCGTCAGTCGTGGATCAATCTCGAAGGTAGCGTAGGTGTGTTCGAGCGTAGGTTCAAACGTTTCCAAGCAGTTTTCCGGAAAACTGGGCCGAGCTCCCCCCCGGTGGGCACTCAGAAAAGGCCGGTGTTGGGGCGTATACTTCCAGAATTCCTGAGCTTTGGCTACGCTTGGAATAGCAAGTTTGTGCAATTTTTTCTGAGCGAAACCCGTAACACACAGGCCCACTAGTACGAGGCTAAGCAGCTGTTTCATCGAATAAAAAGGCAAATCCGCCCGTACTCGAAAGCACGGGCGGAAGTTCATATGTGATTATGTAGTTACTGAAACGAATACCGCAAGCCAAGCTGAATCCGCCAGGGCGTACCCCCAATCGGACGCGTACCCAGGTTCTGCACGGCGTAGCCATACTGACGGTTCGACTGATCGAAGGCGTTAATATTCAGCAAGTTCGTATTACCGCGATTGTAATTCCGGCCCCATTCCCGATTGAGTACGTTCATGAAGTTAAAGACATCCGCCGAAAACTCCAGCTTCTGACCTTCGGTGAGTTTAAAGGCTTTGTTCAAGCGTAAATCCACGGTCGTAGCAAAGGGGTTAATTCCGCCGTTTCGCTCAGCTACTTTACCCAAACTGGATTTGATGTAATTCTTCACACTTTGGTCTACCGAGGGGTTGTTGAGCAGATCGCTCATTCCCTGGCGAACATTTTCCGGCGTTGTCGGATTATTCGGATCGAACACATAAGCCAGATCATTCGTCAGTACAAAATCGCCGTTCAGACTCGTACCGCCGCCTACCAGGAAGTTATAACGGGTACCGCCCACGCCAATTACCGTAGCCCCGAGTTGGAATCCTTTCCAGGAAGGCGTTGCTCCGTTTACTACGATCTTGTTCCGGAAATGTGTATCGGCGTAGCCATAACTCAGGCTCCGTGGATCGTCTTTGACGGGCAAGAACGTCGAGGTATTCGCCACGCAGCAGCTGTAGGACGAGTTATCTTTCGTGGAATTGAGCGTATAACTCATGTTCACGTAACCGTCTTTTCCCAGTTTGATACCCGCGTCAGCCACCAGCGTAAACTGATCGGAGATACCCGTCGAGATCAATTCCAGTACCCGCCCGACTTCGGTCGTTTTTCGGGAATTCTGCCAGTCCGTGATTCCCTTGGCCGTAATGGTTTCGGCGGGAACGAACACGCCCCGATTGTCTTCATTGGCAATTCTGAATTCCGGGTTATCCTTCAGGTTACGATCCACGTACACGTAGTTATGAATCGTTTTTGCCCAGATGGCGTTGAGTCCAACCCGAATGCGTTCGCCGATAAAGTGATTGAAGTTCACATTGCCCTTGAACGTCGTCGGTACCTGGAAGCTTGGGTTAACGGCGTTGATGGTTGACACGTACTTTCCACCCGCCGGAATGCCCGGCACGGTCGAAACATCCTGACGGTACTTACTAAATTCCGGTACGGGTACCTGATCGCCCGTCACGTCTACAGAACCGACCATCAGTCCACTGTTCTGAATGTTGTTCACCTGAGCGTAGTAGTGCGGCTGAGCGGAGAATAACCCGCCTCCGATTTTCAGGACATTCTGACGCTTACCCCCAATATCCCAAGTAGCCTGAAAACGGGGTTGAATGTTATTCCAGTCCTCGGGTTTCACGTCCGTGCGGATCCCCAGTGTGCGTTTCACGGTTTCGTTAAGTTGTCCACCCGTCAGAAACGCCGTTGCATCGTAGCGTACGCCCAGAGCCAGGTTCAGGTCCGGATGCGGGTAGAAATCGGCCTGCCCGAAGACGGAAATATCCAGCACACTCTGATTCACGATGGGTTGTCCCTGCAAAGGCACTTCCCGGGCGTAGCGATACGGCCGCAGAGCTTCCAGATCATCGATGCTGTTGAAGAAGAATCGACCATTTTGTTCACTCGACAGATACGTTTCCATGGTGGTAATCATGTTGTCCGTACCAAAGGTGAAGTTGAACTTGTCCGTATTCCAGTAGGCCGTATTGCTCAGGTGTACCTGGTGCATCCGGTTAAATTCGGGGGAATACCGTTGTCCACCGAACTGTACCGTTTTCGTCTGCGTAGCGTTGGGATTGGTTTCCGTAGGGAAAGGCGAGGTAACGTTGACAATCGCCCGGGGAATGTTCTGAAATGGCAGATAAGGCTGCGGCGTAACGGGTTTGTAGGAATACAGGTACTGCACCTTGAATTCGTTGGTCAGCGTGGGTTTCAGCGTGGAACGCAACGCCGCCATGGCCGTTACCGATACGTCTTTCAGGTTCGCGTAAGATTCCAGCAAGTTGATGTTCGAGTTATCACCATCGTTCAGCGGAGCTACGTAGTGGGTCATGTTGCCGCGTAGCGTCAGTTTGTGCTTGGTATTGAGCTGCCAGTCGAGGCGTGCAAAAGCGGTATTGGCCGTTGATTTCTTAGGAAACTGGCCAAATTGCTGCCCCGTAACGCCGTACTTTTCCTGAGCTACCTTCACCAGTCGTTCCAGATTGGTTTTCGTGATGCCGTACCGCAGTTCATCCGCGGACGAATTGATGTCGGCAATGATGAGCGGCTCGCTGGCATCCTGACGGTCATAGGCTACGAAAAAGTGAAGTTTATCCTTAATGATAGGTCCACCCAAGCTGAAACCTGACTGGAAGTTAGTGAAGTTCTGCTTGCGTTCAGCTCCCTGAATGGTGTACTGACTCGACAAGGTGTTGTTACGGAAGTACAGGAAAGCCGAACCTTCCAGTTTGTTCGTTCCGTTTTTGGTGACAGCACTCACGGCCCCGCCCGACTGACGGCCCTGTGTAACGTCGTAATCGTTGGTGATGACTTTATACTCGCGAATGGCTTCCAACGAAATGGCGTAGGGGCCAGCGGAAACCTGCCCATTGGTCCAGCTATTGCGGGCATTCATCCCGTCGATGGTCACGTTAGTACCCGTCGAACGCTGGCCGCCGAAGCTAAAGTTGTCGCCGCCCTGCAGGGGAGACAGGTTGTTGAGTCGGGTAAAACTCCGGCCTTCGTTGGGTAAGTTTTTGATCTGAGCCGCCGTAATCGACGTAGCGGCTCCCGCCTGCCGTACTTCCTTGGTGTAGCCGCGTTCGGAAACCACGATTTCTTTCAATTCTGTATTAGACGATTGCAGACTGACGTTTACGTTCAGGTTATCGCCATAATTGAGTGAGTACCCCGTTTCTTTTACCGTTTGTAAGCCAATGAAGGTTACCGTGACGGTATAGGGCTTACCCAGCGGCAACTGCCGAAGGGCGTACTCCCCTTTCGCATTGGTCAGCGTACCCGTGGTAAAACCAGTTGCCTCGTTTCGAACGGTTACGGCGGCCCCGGGCAGGGCCTCGCCTTTTTCATCTTTCACAACGCCGGAAATGGATGCGTCGGTCGCTTGAGCAGCCAGATGGAAATGAATACTAGTGCCGAGAAAGAAAAGTAAGCACAAAAAGCGTCCGGTCCAGCCTTGGCGAGGCTGGTGTTTTTTCAACCAGAGTAAAGTCATAGTGAGCGTAACAGATTGATTGGTTCGTATAGGCCGGGCAAATGTATAGAGGGGTAAACCGGATCAAGATGTTGCTTTTGCGATGTTTATATAATCTTTACATGAGCCGGGTTTTCCCGCAAAATCCTTAACATTTGCCTAACTAATGCTTCACATGGGCCGCTGGACTTTCATTGTTCTACTTCTTTTTATACTAACCGGCTGTCATTCTACCCCCCAGCACCCGGAGCGGGCGGGGATTGCCCTTTCCTTCGACGATCGCTTTTTCAGCGACTGGATGGCCTTACGCCCCTTACTGAATCGCTACCAGGCTAAGGTGACGTTCTACGTAAATTGTCCGGATTCGCTGACGAATGAAGAAGTGAACATTCTGAAGAAGCTTCAGCAGGATGGGCACGAAATTGGCTTTCACGGTACCATTCACGGCATCTCCACGGAAATGATACAGAATCTGGGGGTAGAAGGTTATCTGGATACGGAAATTCGGCCCGGACTTTCGTACCTGCAACAAGCGGGCTTCCACCCTACTTCGTACGCTCATCCCGGCGGCAATCATAATGCCCGCGTCGATTCAGTATTGGAGGCTTCCGGTTTTCGGATCCTGCGGGACGTGGCACTGGCGGAACGCTCCTATAAAGCATTCCGACTCTATCATATTTCACCCCAATGGCTACCTCAGATCTACTACAATTTTGAACAGCAACGCAGCGTGGATGCCCTGCTGTTCGATACCAGTGCAAATTTGAGTGTAGCGGAACTTCGGGCCATCCTGGTTCGGGCCAAGACGCGGGGAAAAGCTGTATTGCTCTTTGGCCATCAACCCTTTTTTTCAGCCCCCAAGCCTGAGCAGTACGGCTTTGACGTGCAAGTACTCCGACAACTGCTGCAAACGGCTGATTCCCTGAACCTAAAATTTTATCGTATGTCGGACTTACCAACGCTTTAGTAATGTGAGGCTGTTTCAGCGTTCACAAGAGCTGCTATTCTGCTTCTGAAGAGCAGCGTTATTACGTTTACTGAGGAATTGGTTGTATACAGTACGCAATATGCTATACGATCCAAGTAGTAGAACCCTTGGCACTGAAAGAATAATGGTCTGACTATAAGGGCTACGCAGGTGATAAGATGGATTGCTTACTTAGGAAACGGAGCTTTCCTACGAACGCCTCGGCTGTATTCTGGCACTATAGAATAAGCCCCTAACGTCCGTATCGCTTGTCTTTGAAAACCAGTAACGGTTTTTCCAGATACTCGTATGAGAGGTAAGAAACCAGAATGGACAAGCCGAATACAGCAGGGTACAAAATCAGGTTGTAGGCCATAGTGGATAAACCCGGAGCATACGTATTGAGGACATTAATCAGGAATACCGAAATGGCAACGTGATAGAGATACAGCCCGTAAGAGATCTTGCCGATGTAGCTGACGATCGGGTTTTCCAGTGAAATAATACTGTTGGGATTCGTCGCCACATTCAGTACGAAAAAGCAGAAAAAGAAGGCATATACTTCCATGAAAGCCGGGATGTGTACACCCGACAAAAAGCAGATCAGGAAGAGTACGTATACCGTAATCTGTACATTCTTCCGGTAGAGAACGGACAGAAATCGCGTCCGGTTGGTATACACCAGATAAGCTCCACCCCCACCCAGGGCCATGATGAGTAAGCGAAACTGGCCAATGAACGTCAGTACGGAATCTTTCTTCTGGGCTTCGGTTCCATCCAGCAGATATACCCCTAGGGCGAGTAATCCAACCGTCGCCAGCATGAAGATAGTTACAATCAAAAAGGTCCGCTTGGGGTATTTGATAATCCAGGGCCAGAGGTAATAAAACTGCTCTTCCACCCCAATGGACCAGGCCTGAGCCGCCCAGTAGGGAATGTGATACAGAACAAACGCATAGTTGGGCAGTACCAGAGCCAGCAGGGTGATTCGTTCCGCAACGTGCTGGGAAGCGACTTCGTTGGCTCCGGGAAAATACATCAAGGGGACATGCGGAAAGATAAACAGGGCCAGTCCGACGATCAGAAAGTAAATGGGCCAGATCCGGAATACGCGTCGCAGATAAAACTTGGGAGCAGAAATGTCGCCAAAATTGCCTTTTTCCTGCAACAGCAGATACGTGATGAGGAAACCACTGAGTACGAAAAAGAGACCCACACCCAAACGCCCCGCGTGTTTGACGACCGTCAGATGATATATATTGGGCAGGTCAAACACTTCTTTCGCCTGTTCGAGGTGATGGATCAATACGGACACCGCCGCAATACATCGTACGCCGTTCAGATTGGGGAAATTACGTTTCAGACTCATGCCAACAACTAAAGAAAGGTCTCGCTTATAGGGAATGTATGGGAGGTACTATTGAGCGGTGCTGTACTTTTTTTTTTCGGAGCGAGGAAAAGCTACGTTAATGAAATAGCCCGTTAATACCACAACGCCCACCTGAATCACGTAATCAATCGTACGGGCCTGAAGGCTGAAAATATCGGCAGGGGTAGCGTAATTGGGCATGCCCATTCGCCACCAATACGAAGGATGGATCACCGACAATACGTTAAAGACGAACAGGAGAATGACCTGTCGAAGGTTAGTCCAGTCCATCACTTCAAACACCAGCGGTAATAAAAACAGGAACAGATAATTGCTGTACGCACTTTGCTGGGCAATCATCATCAGACCGTACATGGCGACCCAGAGGTGGGCCAGCATCACATTGATGGGCTGATTCCGCATCCGCCAGGCCGTCAGACAACCCACGCTAATGGTGGCTACCAGTCCGAGCCAGTTCCAGACTTTGGCCCCGGTACCAATCGAATCGAACGTCCAGGGATTGATGACCGAAAGCAAGTTGGGAGCCCGTAATACATTCGCTTCGTCGAGCGGCTGCAAAAACTCCAACTTCACCAGATGATACAAAATGGCTACCGACAGGGCTCCAATTAGTGAGATCGGAATCAGAAAACGGATTTTTTCTTTTTCAATGAGAAAGAGTGGGAATAGAGCCAGTCCAAAAATAGCTTTGGTCGTCAGTACGCCCAGAGCCATGACCAGACTATACCCGATTACACCCCAGCGTTTGCGAACCAGGAAGGCCAGTACAACAAACAGCCACATCCAGATGTCTTCCTGGGCTCCGACCACGCACAGAACAAGTGAGCCAGGCAGTAACAGGTACAATAGGGCCTTGAAGAGTAAATCTTCCTTACTGTAGCGGTCTTTATAAAAGAGATAAGTCAGTACCAAAGCAACCCCGTCCATCAGAGCCATGGTCAGAACAATCATCCGGGGATTGTACCAGATTTTCAGCCAGATACCCAGGAAATAGGCGTACAAAGGGGAATACGGTGACCAAAAATCGCGGTACACCATCTGGCCCATAGAGGCTTTGCTCCCTTCGTCCCAGAAGCCGTTCACATCGGAAGTAGGCTCTTGATTAGCCCATAGGTAGATCACCAGAAAGGGAAACACCCGCAGCAGGAGCCAGCTCACGCCGAGTACACCCGCGACAGGTTTCGTTTTCAGACCCGCCGTAATCGGAGATCTGAAGTATAGTACAATACCCACCAGCAGAATACAGCCCAGGCTAATAATCAGTTTGGCCAAAACAACACTCATGCCAGCGTCAAATGTTTAGGAGTAACAATCTTAGTGGCAGTTCGGGAAACCAGCCAGAAAAAACAGGCTACGTTGAGTACCTGTAGCAACCAGTCGAACAGATATACGGGATTGGTCAGCATACCAAACCGGGTGTAGTCCGGTTGTTCAATATATACGTTCACAAAGGGCTGTACGACGGTGAGCCAGCTCAGTACTAACAAGATTGTTAGGTGTTTGTTATTCCGCAGGTCAACAATATCGAAAACGACGGCCAGCAAATACGCAATCAGGTACGCTCCGGGAGCACTCGCCTGGAAGATCATCATACACGCAAATGTGGCGATAAATAAGGCGGGCAGGGTGTGCGTCAGCGGATTAACGCGACCCCGGTACGCCAGGTACGAAACCAGCAGCATGGTGGTGATCAGTCCCAGCCAGTTAACCAGAGTAGAGTTGCTGGTATCGATATGCACAAAAAGCTCGATGATCGGCCGGGTAATGGAAAATAGGTTCGGCGTCATCAATTGCTCGGTATGCTGAATGGGCATAAGGAATAAGTCGCCGATTTGCCAGTACAGAAAAGCCAGAGCGGGTAATCCGATGGCGGCCATGACCAGCAGCATTTTGATCGGACGGCGTACGCTAATGAGCAGCGGGGGCAGGAAAAAGACAAACGTCGCTTTGGTGGTCAGCAGGGCAATGGCAAAAATGACGCCCAGTCCTACTTCATAATCCTCCGGATTTTGTTTCACGTGCCGCCACATGAGCAGAGCCAAACCCCAAAACCAGACTTCTTCTTGGCCGTCGATGAGGATATACATAAACGACGCCGGTAACATCCAGTAAATCAGGCTAGCCTGTAAGGCATTCGATTTTTCGGGCTTGTAGGTTCGGTAGGTTCCCCATAAAATAAGCGTTTCCATCAGGACCATCAACAGAACAATGGCTCGGGAATTATGCCAGAGCCACAGCGGTAAACTGATGATGTAGGCAAACAAGGGAGCATGATACGACCAGAAATCCCGATACACGAATCCTCCGGCCTTTGCTCCTTCAGCTTTGTAGAAAAAGAACGGAACGTCTCCACGAGGTACCTCATTGATCACGAGAAAAATCATGACCCAGGGAATCAAACGTAAGATGAGAAAACCCAGACTAAAGGCAAGGGTGTCGTTTTTTTGCTGCCATTGTTGAATGAGGGTTGCTTTCTTTACTGACCAGATGATGCCGGCAGTTAATCCTACGTTCAAAAGCAGCTTAATGTAAAAAACGGTAAGAATTGACATTTATAGGGTTGTTCATTCGGTGGGCTGAAGGTTCAAATCGCGGGATGATACCGTTCTGCTAGTTAAATCCTATAAGAGAAAAAACGGGTTGTTCAGAAACAGATACGTACGTTTTTTCTTCCGACCTGCAAAAGTATTTAATGTAATCGATTCGACCAACGCCTTCGGAAGATTAAGCGTTTCTCTATTGGTAAATACTATCTTTTCTGAAAAATACTTAACCATTTGGAACGTAACGAAAAGGACCGAAGCAAGCTTCGGTCCTTTTCGTTACGTTCTCTCCTACCCTTGGCTAACTCCCAAGACCCGTAGGCTCAATCTCTTTCGTAACCATGTTATTTCAATCCAGGGTCAAGCACTCTTATTGACCACCCAAAGCTTTCCACAAAGCCACGGCGTACACCAGCCGCTGTCCCTGTAACTGAGCCAGTTGACGTTCAGCGTCCAGCGAAGTACGCTGAGCATCGAGTACGTCAAGGTACGTCGTCAGGCCTTTTCCGTACACTTCCCGCACGAGTTGCTCGGTTTTACGAGCCGTTTCAATGACGCTTTGCTGATTACCAATCTGGGTTTCCAGATCGCGGATGTTATCCAAAGCTACTTCGGCTTCGCGTTGAGCCGTCACCACCCGCTGATCTACGGATGTACGGGCGGTTTGTATCTGCTGCTGGGCTAAATTGATGTTTTCCCGGTTTCGCCGACCTTCATAAATCGGAAAACTAGCCGTAGCTCCAACCGTGTAGGTATAGCTGGACGGCAGCACCAGATCGCCAATTTTACCACTGATCAGACCACCCGACCCCCCCAGGCTAACCCGAGGTTTCAGGGCTTTCCTTGCAATATCCGCGTTAATATCTGCCGCCGATACCTGTACATTCGACTGCTGAATGTCGGGACGATTTTGTAGCAAATCCACCGTAATGTTGGCGTACGTTGGCGTTGGGTATGGGGGTAACGTAGCCGGCGGCAGGGTGAAAGTCCCCGCATCCTGACCCGTCAGAATGGCTAGTCCATTGGTTAACTCGTGCCGACTGCGTTGCAGGGCCGTACGCTGGGTTTGCAGGTTACCAATCTCGGTTTCGGCCCGACGGACGTCGATTTCACTGGTCAGGCCAATCCGGAATCGTTCGCGAACCACCGCCAGTACGGAATCCCGGGCTGACAAGGTTCGCTCGAAAACCGTTTGTTCGGCGTCGTTGGAGCGTACCAGAGCATAGAGACGGGCAATTTCGGCAGCTACTGCCAAACGGGCAATCCGAACATCGGCTTCACTCAGTTGCGTCTGCACTTCGGAAAGACGTACGGTTTGCCGGATTCGTCCGAATAAATCCAGTTCAAAACTGGCATCAATGGGAATCTGAAACGTCGTCAGTTGCACCCGTACTGCCCGTACGTTGGTGAACTGAACGGGCCGGTTGGGTGAAAGACTTTGCGTCTGAATACCCGGATTTCCCCGAACTACGGGTCGCAGGTACGACTCAGCCACCCGTACGCGTACGCGGGCCTCCTCGACACGACTCAACGCATTTCGTATATCAGGATTGAAATTAAGTCCGGCTTCGATGAGTTTATCCAGTTCCGGATCGGCAAAAGGTCGACTGGTGGGCGTCTGTGCCGTAACCACACTGGTCACCAGCAAAAGCAACCCACTGATTTTCAATAAACAATTCATACGTTCGGTAAAAACTTTGGGAAGTTGGGGCAGTTTTCCGTTTGCTGTTTTCAGTTTTCAATTGAAAAGCGAGTAGCCCACTGAAAACGGAAAACCGTAAACTAAAAACTTATTTTACGCGTACCATGCCTCCTTCTTTGAGGCCGTCCGATGGATTGGCTACCAGGCGTTCGTTGCCCTGTAGTCCATCCAGTACTTCCAGACTCGTACCAAAATCGCGTCCAATCGTGATGGGCTGAAAATGCACCTGACCGTTGGAGGAAACAATGACTACCCGGGAGCCTTCGGGCGTAACCAGCAGCGTGTTGGCCGGAATCCGTACGGGAGGATTGATTGCCCGAACATCCAGCGTTACCTGACCGTACAAACCAGCGACTAATTCACCGGAGCGATTGGGAATGGCTACTTCCGTCAGCAACGTACGCGAGGCCGACCGAAGCGTACCCGAAGTACGCACCACTTTACCCGTAAAGCTTTTACCCAGTTCCGGCACCTTCACCGTAGCGGGCAGTCCGATTTTTACGAGTTGGTAATAGGTCTGAGGTACGTCGATGTACACCCGCAGGGTATCCAGTTGAGATACTGTAAACAGGGGAATATTGCCCGTATTGATCAACGCTCCTACATCCGCATTCCGGGCCGTTATAATCCCATTGAAAGGAGCCCGTACCTGTTGCAGGCTCTTCAGGGCTTCGAGCCGCCGCAATGCCGCCCGGCCTACTTCGTAGCCTGCCTGACGTGTATCTACATCCTGTTGCGAAACGGCTCCGGGAAGCGTTACGCTTTTCACGCGATCCAGATTTACTTGAGCCAGTTTCATATCCGCCTGAGCTTTCAGAATGTCCTGATCCAATTCAGGGGCTTCAATCGTGGCCAGCAAACTACCCCGATTTACTTTCGTTCCAATATCCACCAGACGTTGCCGTAAAAAGCCTTGCGTACGGGCGTACACCTGGGTTTCGCGGTACGGCATGATCTGTCCAGGCAAGGTCAGGCCCGTGGTATCAGCGGTACGTTTTGCAATGACGACGTTTACCAGCGGCAAGCGATTTTTGGCAGCGTCGCTTTCGGCGTGCAGTTCCTGCTGATTTCTGATTCGGGGTAATACGCCTACGAAGAAGAATAAAGCCAATAATCCCACCGGAATCAGCCATATCCAGAGATTTCTCTTCATGATCTATATACTAGTTTTCTGTTTACAGTTTTCTGTTTTCAATGGGTAGATTTCATGATTTACCGTTTCTGTTTAAAAAATTTGCTGCTCTCGCAGGTAACAGAGAACGGTAAACTGAAAACTGCCCACTCATCAAACTTCCATCTCAGCCAGTTCCTTTTCTTCGGCCATTTCGGCTTCGGTACGGTTTTTCGCCAGATAGCTAAAGACGACGGGTACGAAAAGCAGCGTCGTAAAGGTGGCCAGTAACAACCCGCCAATCACGGCCCGTCCCAGGGGAGCGTTCTGCTCACCACCCTCGCCTAGCCCTAAAGACATCGGCAACATCCCGATAATCATCGCCAGAGCTGTCATCAAAATCGGACGTAAACGGGTACGTCCCGCCTCCAGAGCTGATTCGTACGGACTCATGTGCAGATCAAACACCTGCTCCTGAGCGAAGCTTACCAACAGAATGGAGTTGGCCGTAGCTACCCCCACACTCATGATCGCCCCCATCAGCGAAGGAATACTGAAGGTGGTCTGGCTCAAAAACAGCAGCCATACAACCCCGCACATCGCTCCGGGAAGGGCCGTAATAATGATGAACGGGTACAAAAAGGACTGAAAGTTGACGACCATCAGCATGTACACCAGAATGGCCGCGAACAACAAACCAATACCCAACCGCGTAAAGGCTGAATTCATACTTTCCACCTGACCGCGTACTTCAATTTTATTTCCCGGCTTGAGTTGTTGCTGGTATTCCTTGACGATCTCGGAAAGTTTTCCGGAAACACTTCCCAGATCCGTCCGTTCCACCGAGGCGTACACATCGAACATGGGTTGCGTATTCATCCGATTCACTACCATCGGCGTTACGCGACGTTCGACCTTGGCAACGTTGGCCAGGGATTGGGGCGTTAGTTCGCCGGTTTGCGTCACCAAAGGCGTTTGCAGGAGTTTATCCAGCGTATTGAGTTTGTACGGCGGCGTCTGTACGGCTACCAAATACGGGAAGCCCGTAACCGGATCTGGCCAGAAGTTCGGGTTTACCTGCGTGGTACCACTCATGGAAATCATCATGTTGTTGGCCACTTTGGTTTCGTTCAGCCCCAGCTGATTCGCCCGCTCGCGGTCAATATTCACGAATAATTCAGGAGCGTTCATGACCTGATGCAGGTGTACATCGACCGTACCGGGTATCTGAGCTACTTTACTGCGGATTTCCTGAGCAATGCGTAAGTTATTTTTCCGGTCGAAACCCGTCACCTGAATGTCAATGGGTGCGGTCAGACCGAAGTTCAGAATCTGCGTTACGATATCGGCTGGCTGGAAGAAGAAGGTCACCTGCGGCAGAGCTTCGGCCAGCTTGGCCCGAATTTCCCGCATGTATTCTTCCGTCGGACGACTTTTCTCTTTTTTAAGAGCCACCAGCAACTCCGCATCGGCGGAACCCAGCGACGAGTTATCCTGGAATACGAAGTTGTACCCTTCGCTCGTCAGACCGATGTTGGCAATAACCGTTTCGATTTCATTGGCCGGAATGATCTGCCGGATCACTGCCTCGGCCTGACCCGCCGTACGCTCCGTAGCTTCCAGTCGGGAACCCGCCGGGGCTCGCATGTGCAACCTGAACTGGCCGGCATCTACGCTGGGAAAAAAGTCACGACCCACGAAAGGAACCATCACCGCCGTAACCATCACAACGACCAGGAATACCCCCAGTACCGTTTTTCGGTGGCCTAGATTCCATTGCAGTACCCGCAGATAGCGTGCTTGAAAACGGTCGAAGCCCCGGTTAAAGCTTTGGTAAATACGGGCAAAAGGATTAGGTTTTTTAGCCTGACCGTTCAAATGTCCCTCCGGGTGATGTGGCTCGGATTTGAGCAACAAGTCGGCCAACGTGGGCACCAGGGTACGTGAAAGGATATACGAAGCAATCATGGCGAATACCACCGATAAAGCCAGCGGACCGAACAGGAAGCGGGCCGGACCTTCCAAAAAGAGTACCGACACGAACACGATACAGATCGTCAGCGTGGCGACCAGCGTCGGCGTGGCAATCTGGTGTGCCCCCACCATAATGGCCCTTCGCAGGGGCAGGCCTAACTCTTCGTTTCGGTGAATATTCTCAATCGTTACTGTCGCGTCATCCACCAGAATACCAATGGCCAGAGCCAAACCGCCCAGGGTATTGATATTCAGCGTTTCGCCCATCAGATACAGAACGGCGAGCGAACTCAGAATCGAGAGCGGAATGGAAATAGCAACAATCAGCGTACTCCGCCAGCTACCCAGGAAGAGCAGAATCATGGCGGCCGTCAGCAGGGCCGCAATCAATCCTTCCACGACTACCCCGTGAATCGAGGCTCGTACGAACACGGATTGGTCAAAAAGTTCAGTGATCTTCAGCGACGCCGGAGCAGCTCCGCGAACCGCCGGAAGTACTTCATTGCGGATTTTGTCGACGACTTCGGTCGTTGAGGCATTCCCGGTTTTTACGATATTGAGCAACACCCCCCGTCGGCCGTCCTGTTTGACTACGTTGGTTTGTACAATCGAACCATCGTGGACGTTAGCGACATCGCGTAAGTGCAGGACCACACCACCGGGTAGCGTTTTCACCGGAATATCGTTCAACGCAATGATGGCGTCGGGCTTGGTGTTCAGGCGTACGTTGTATTCCCTTTCCTCCAGCCGAAGCTGACCACTCGGCAGAGTCAGGTTTTGAGCAGATACGGCATTGACTACATCTTCGGGGGATACGCCGCGAGCCGTAAGCAATTCAGGATCAAGGTCCACCATCACCTGACGAGCTTTTCCTCCGAACGGCTGCGACAGACGGCTCCCCTGTACGGTCGAAATCATGGGCCGTATCCGGGTCGTAATGTAGTCGGTGATTTGGGATTCCGTCAGACTGTCCGAGGATATACTCAACTGCAGAATGGGAACGTCCGTAGCGTTGTACCGCACAATAATCGGCGGTTGCGTTCCGGGCGGCATCCGTACCCGAATCGTCTGCGAAATGGCCGTAATGGAAGCCAGGGCCTCCTCAATTTTCACCGTGGGCTGAAAGAAAATTTTCAGTACGGCCACCCCATTGTAGGTCTGGGATTCCACCCGCTGGATGTCGGAGGCGTTATTGATGACCGACGTTTCGGAAAAGTTGGTAATCATCTTTTCCATTTCGTCCGTCGAAAGTCCCCGGTACGACCAGATTACGGAAATAACCGGAATGTTGATACGGGGAAAAATGTCGGTGGGCATCTGACGAATGGATACCACACCCATAATCAGGATCAGCAGAGCCAGCACCGCAATGGTATACTTCCGCTGTAAAGCTAATCGAACAATCCACATAACAAGAGGGGGTAGTGTCTAACACTCAATCAATTAAAGCTCTTTGTAAGTGCGTCTTACAGTCGATCACTGGAGCCTATACACACCAGGAACAAGCAATGGAGAATCGTTCTGTTCATTTAGTTTCCGTATTTCCCGGATTAATCTAATTACAGAACCAATCTAGCTCCCTGCTCCTCTGGGCTAATTTCGCCAGTACCGGTAAAATTCTGAAAGATCAGAGGCAGATTTTTAAAAATATTTGGCAAAGGGTGGCGAATACCATTCGGATTTTGCACAAATCTGGATGAGAACAAAACTATTCATAGCAAATGGGAAGAAATGACGTATGTATTAAATAAGTACAAATCTCAGAAAAGGGCTGACGGAATACTTTGACCTAAATCAAACAATTAAAATTAAAGCTTATTTTAATGTAGCGATCGCGAAAATCGACTTACTGTTCAATTCTAAAGACATTTTGGGACGATCTTCCGCTAGTACCCTTCGCTGCGACAAAGGTCCTTCTTCCCAGGCGGTGACTTCATATCCATACGAAAGATTTTTGTATGAAAACGAAAGATACGTCACTCATCCGGATTCTGAGGGGTCGACTGTAAGGGATAAATCATCGTTTAAACGCTATACAGGCGATCTTTTGCCGCCGGGCCGTGCCAGGTCTATCCGTCGAAAGCACGGTTTGAGCGTTGACCAACATAGCTGTCAATCCACAAAAGTTTATTACCGAAACGCTTGTAGCCTGAAATGGTACAGATATTTTTGCCTTTGAGCTGCACCTAAGCAGTGTTTCAGATCCTTAAGAAACCATTTTCAACCATGAAATTTAAATCCCTTTTGGTAGCCGGCCTGCTGGCTTCGGCTTTTCAGGTTTCGGCACAGTTTACTCAAGCTCCTCTGCCCTACGCCTTCGACGCGTTAGAACCTAGCATCGACAAGCAAACGATGGAAATTCACTACGGTAAACACCACAAAGCGTACGTTGATAATCTAAACAAAGCCGTAGAAGGCAAACCCGAAGCTTCACAGACCATTTTTCAGGTGGTGAAGAAAATTGATAAAAACACGGCTCCGGCCATCC
The DNA here is from genome assembly GCF_048595215.1 of Siphonobacter sp. Taxonomy (NCBI): domain Bacteria; kingdom Pseudomonadati; phylum Bacteroidota; class Cytophagia; order Cytophagales; family Cytophagaceae; genus Siphonobacter; species Siphonobacter sp. Next base: position 57,866 of record NZ_JBMDWJ010000197.1, on the reverse strand, counting down.
GCAACAACGCCGGTGGTCACTGGAACCACACCTTTTTCTGGAATACAATCGGCCCCAAACGCGGTGGCAAACCTTCCGGTGAATTAGCGGAAGCGATTAATAAATCATTTGGTACCTACGACAAATTCGTGGAGGAGTTCAATAAAGCAGCTACTACTCGGTTCGGTTCAGGCTGGGCTTGGCTGATCGTAACGCCGGATAAAAAACTGGCCGTTGTTTCAACGCCTAACCAGGACAACCCATTGATGGCACTGGCTGAAACGCCCGGTACACCAGTGATCGGTTTGGACGTATGGGAGCACGCCTACTACCTCAAGTATCAGAACAAACGTCCGGATTATATCAAAGCTTATTGGGACGTAGTAAACTGGGAAGCGGCGGCTAAAAATTACGCTGACGCTGTGAAATAAGCTTTTTCAAGTCAAAAAAAAGGATGGTTTCGTCAGGACGGAGCCATCCTTTTTTTGTTAGGAATTGCGTGCTCAACCTCGCTTTGGTACGGTAATCAGGACCTGCTTCCGATGGTGGAAAGCTTTTTTCGGGTAACCGCAGAAATGCTTCCCTTTGTAGCGTCATTCTCGTAAAAGCCCTATTTCTATGTTTAATCTCATCTCCATTCTACTCGGCATCGTAGCCTTCGTCATTGCTTTGGCAGGACTCATTCCCTTCATTGGTATTGTCAATTGGGTCGCCCTTCCCGTTGCGTTCATTGGTCTGGGCTTCGGAGCTTTTTCGGAAAGTAAAACGGGTCGTAACCTCAATATCTTCGTACTCATTGTAGCCATCCTTCGACTGATGCTCGGTGGAGGAATTCTGTAAGGCGGTATCTAAAAAAAGACCTCCCATTGCTGGGAGGCCTTCTGCAAACAGGTACTACGCAATAAACACTAGACCGCTGGTTTTAAGCCCACGGCTTTTTGCTGGGCTTTAGCGGGGTCGTAATCGACAAATAGATTAAGCCAGGTACGACGAGCCAGACGGAAAAACCAGGGCATCAACAAAATCAAAGTCGGAACCAGAAAGACCAGGAAATAATCGAGGTCCAATTTCAATACGTACGTATAGACTACAAAAGCCGTCATACACCAGGCTACGTACAGAGCGTAGCTCACGTACAAAGCTCCCCAGTAAAAACCGGGCTCGGGTACTAACGTTTCGTTACAATGCGGGCAATGGTGGTGAATTTCGTCAAAATGACGCTGGAAGGAAGTCTTGGTTTTGAAGAAATCTCCCTGGTGGCATTTCGGACATTTATTAAAAGCGATGCTGTATAATTTCGAATTAAGTGCCATGATCGTGAAGGTTCAGAAGAAAATCCCTTTCTGATTCCTGATACAAAGATACATTCTTCCTTCTTCTTACGTAAGGTATGAATACGGACAAGAATGGTACAAATCAACGATTTTGCGATTCTCGGAAATCCAGTGGCGTCTGTCCCGTATGGGTTCGAAAGAAACGAACGAAGTACGAAGGATCTTCAAAATGCAACAGATAGCCAATTTCCTTGATGGACAAAGCCGTATGCGTCAGTAAACGTTTCGCTTCAATGATAATTCGTTCGTAGAGCAACTGGCTGGCCGTTTTGCCCAGTAGTGTTTTACAAATATTATTGAGGTGGTTGGGACTGATGTGTAATTGCTCAGCGTACGTTTTTACTTCCCGAACGTCCAGAAACTGTTCTTCCAGTAACTCTTCGTACTGCCGGATGCGGTCGTAGTAGTGGGTCGATTCCCCCGGCCACTGGTTTTGATACACGCGGTTCGCCTTCTCCAGGATAATGTGTAAGTACGAAAGAAACACCTCCGATCGATTGATTTCCGCCGCCGCATATTCCTGATACATCAGCTCGTAGAGGGAGACAAATGTTTCGTCCGTCACTTCCAGTAAGGGTCGATGCTGGTGGGAGTGGTAAAAAGGATACGCAAACAGACGATTGGGAAAACGGCTACGAAAGTAATTCGGCTCGAAAAAAAGATTATAGCCTTTAATATCCGGTGAAAGTTCCCAGCTGTGTACCTGACCCGGCGTTAAGAAATACAATTGGTGAGGTCCCACCTCGTACGTACGAAAGTCGATGGTATGCGTTCCATGCCCTTCCTTGATCCACATTAGCAAATAAAACGTGTGGGAATGCGACTTGTCGATGCCTTTGAATTCACGCACCAGTTTTTCGAGCGGCGTCATAAAAAAAGGTACATCGGGCTCGTACCGCTGGAAAGCTTGAATGTTATAAGTAGGGAATTCGGTGCTCATACGTTTCAATTCAGGCATAGGGATATCAACCGGACGGTCGATATCATGGGCAATGTTCGGGATAAAAACGCCAGAGGCAAGCTTAATGGGCGAATTTAACGGTGAGCCGGCCTTCTGATAAGCTCCTGTCCGGTAGCGATCCATTTTCATTCAACAAACGCAAAATCGCAGCACCTACGCCTAAACTTGCTTACTTTTGTACAACACTTTATCCCTAGTATACCATGGAAAGTCTTCAGAATGACGCTCTCTTAGACGAAATCCCATCGCTGGATCTGGCTGATTTTACCTCGGGTGATGCCGAGCGAAAAGCCAAATTTGTAGCTGATTTGGGCCGGGCGTTTAACAATATCGGTTTCGTTGCGATTAAAAACCACGGTCTTACGGCTGAGTTGCAAGATCATCTATACGCAGCAGTAAAGGAATTCTTCTTTAAAGCTGACGACTACAAAAGAAAATACGAAGTACCGGGTATTGCCGGGCAACGGGGGTACGTGGGCAAGGGAAAGGAAACCGCTAAAGGTTTTAAAGTAGCCGATCTGAAAGAATTTTACCACGTCGGCCAGCCCCACCCTGCTACCGACGACGGCGATTCGGTTTGGGCGGATTATCCCAAAAATGTATTTCCAGAAGACCTACCGGCTTTTGAACAGTATACCGTACAAACGTATCAGACGTTCGAGCAAACGGGAAAAACGCTGCTGCGGGCCATTGCTCTGTATCTGGAATTACCCGAGGATTACTTCGAGGATAAGGTAAAGCACGGCAACAGCATTTTGCGGGCTCTGCATTACTTCCCCCTCGACCCCAATGTAGTGGAACCCGGAGCGGTACGGGCCGCGGCTCACGGTGATATTAACCTGATTACGCTGCTGATGGGAGCCAGTGCCGAAGGACTCGAAGTACTACGTCGGGACGGAGCATGGATTGGTATTACGGCCCTGCCCGACCAGATCATCGTTAATGTGGGTGACATGCTCGACCGCCTTACCAATCATAAACTGAAATCGACGATTCACCGGGTAGTCAATCCTTCGCGGGAAAAAATGAATACGTCCCGGTTCTCGATTCCCTTTTTTATGCACCCTCGCTCAGAGATGAATTTGACTTCACTGGAGAGCTGCATTGATACACAACATCCTAAACTCTATACGGACATGACCGCCGGAGAATTTCTGGACGAACGCCTGCTGGAGTTAGGCCTTAAAAAGTAGTACGTTTCAGGAGCAGTAATTGTCATTACTGCACTTTTCATTGAACTTTCAACCAAGGGTTTGGGTTGAAATGCACTCCCTTGGCATTACCAGTACTTTTATTGTAGTGTCTTTCACTACATCACTAATCGCAGGGCTTTGAACCCTGGCCGGATTCATTATGAGCAAACACGGACGGATTCTGGTCGCCATGAGTGGCGGCATTGATTCTTCACTGGCAGCGGTCCTGCTGCACGAACAAGGTTACGAAGTCATCGGTATGACGATGAAAACCTGGGACTACGCCAGTTCCGGGGGTACGAAAAAAGAAACGGGCTGTTGTAGCCTCGATAGCATCAACGATGCCCGTAACGTAGCTGTACAGCTGGGCTTCCCGCACTATATCCTTGACATTCGGAATGAATTTGGGGATTATGTAATTGACCATTTCACGGGTGAATACCTGGAAGGGCGTACGCCTAACCCCTGCGTTTTGTGCAACACGCACATCAAGTGGGACGCTTTGTTACGGCGGGCTGATAAGCTCGACTGCGAGTTCATTGCCACGGGTCACTATGCGAACCTGCGGGAAGGAAACGGCGGTCCGTCGCACGGTCGCCATATCGTATCGAAGGGTTTGGATACCTGGAAAGATCAGAGTTATGTACTCTGGGGAGTATCGCAGGACAGTCTGGCCCGTACTAAACTTCCTCTAGGTAATTTCCGTAAGAGTGAAATCCGCGAAATGGCGAAAGAACGCGGTTTCTTTGAGTTAGCCAGCAAGGCGGAAAGCTACGAGATCTGCTTTGTACCGGATAACGATTACCGCGGTTTTCTAAAACGCCGTATTCCTACCCTGGAAGCGGAAGTAGCCGGCGGTAACTTCGTCGATCAGGAAGGAAAAGTACTGGGCACGCACGAAGGCTATCCGTTCTACACCATTGGCCAACGCAAAGGCCTGGGTATTGCTCTGGGTTATCCCGCTTTCGTTACTGAAATTCGGAAAGACAGCAATGAAGTGGTATTAGGCCGTGACCGCGATCTGGAACGGACCGGCATGATGGTCAGTCAGCTGAATATGCAGAAATACGCCGAACTGACGCAGCCTCTGGAGACGATTACGAAGATTCGGTATAAACACGAGGGAACACCGGCCATCATTACGCAAACCGGTGGGCAAATGGAAGTACGCTTCCACGAACCCGTAACCGGCGTAGCTCCGGGTCAGGCAGCCGTTTTCTACGAAGGCGACGACGTGGTAGGCGGCGGCTGGATTACTAAAGCCCTACGGTAGGTTTTTAGTACCTATACAGATAAAAAAACCACGAAATTTGCAGTCAAAACATCGTTTGATCGGTGTCTCAATACTGTAAATTTCGTGGTTTTTTCTTTTAGATAAACTGTCCTGATGAAGTAAAAAGGTCCGTAGCAAAGCTTGCTACGAACCAAAGAAATCACTAAAACAGAGCTTACCTTTACGAGTTTATCCTGACAAAACCTTTAAACGGCCGCCGCTCAAAACCCTAGTACCTTTCCACTTTCCACTCCGCAATACCTCCTTCAAAGCGGATATTGATTTTTTTCTTGGCACCCGCATAGCCAGGCGTTTCGTAAGCATCACCCTGACGCGTAAATCCGTTGAAATCTTTTTCCGTCAAAGCACCCCGGGTAGTGATCCGGCAACCCACGGATTGCGGTACCTTGATTTTTACACTCGCCACACCCGCATTTACTTCCACGTCCGTCTGATCGGTTTTATCGCCCAGTTTCAGATCCATTTCGGCGGCTCCGGTGTGCAGACTTACTTTACTAATTTTAAAAGGCGTCAGATCAAAATCGGCTTTTCCTGCCCCTACTTTCATATCCAGATTCCAGAGCGGTTGCGGATTAAGGCGTACGGCAACATTGTTATGCGAGTGTTCTTCGTCCCAGTTCCACTTCTTACGCCCCTTCATGCTTAGTACTACTTCGCTGGCTCCGTTCACACTCGTGCTTTTCAGCGACAGATTACCCATATCCAGATCGCCATCGGCCTCTACCAACTGTTTATCCGTAGTACCCATGGTAAACTCCGCCGCTCCGCCTTCGAGCTGAAAACTAGCCGCATTAACACTATCAGTCATGGGTTCGGCCAGGTATTGCTTACCACCACTCCGTTCTGAATCGCGGTTTTCGTACGATTCTTCTGATTCATCGTCATGATCATCATCGTCCCAGCTTCCATTCCAGTGAATATTGTCACGTACCCGGTCCCGTACTTTCGTAGCAATGAACAAGGGAACGCAGATGGCCAGTAAAATCAGGGTCGCTACCGTGACATTACGGTTCGATTTACCCCAGATCATGTTTACGCCCAGTACCACAAACAAGAGGGGCCAGAGCCGGAAGAGTTCACCGAAATGAAAGTCGAACCAGCCCAGATTTCGTCCCAGGAACAAAATTCCCAGTAGTACGAAAAATCCGCCGAGTAATAGATTTTTAGCATTCATAGCATGAAGGCCCCTAAGCGGTGCCCGTTAAAGAGAGATGACAGCAATAGCGTAGTTGAAGGAAAAACGTTATCAGGCAAAGGGTTCAGCGGGTGGCTGAGGCGGTTGCGGGGGTTGCGGGGGTTGCGGGGGTTGCGGTGCAGCTGGATCGGCTGGAAAGGACCCTGTAGTGTGCGGCGGATCGTAAGGCGGTTCCTCTTTTTTCCGAACCAAGAGCCAGATTCCCAGTATAATCAATGCCACGGGCCAGTATCGCCGTACGGAATGCCAGTGGATATAAAACCACCCCAGTTCCTCGGCCAGTTTGATAATGCCGTAGGCGATGAAAGCCAGACCTACGAGTACGCGAGAAGGTGTCATGCGTGTGTTTGGTTATGGGTAAGTGTAACGCTGGTACTAGGCAATTCTTTCCTTAATCTGATCTTTGAAAATCAGTACCAGACCAACAGCAATTAATGACAGAGGCCAGGCTTTGTCCCAGTCGAACCAGGTAAACTCGTCCAGTAGAAACAGGGAGCCAAACAAAATCGCGGCAATACCCCAGGCTTTCGAATTATGCGTACGGGGCTGCGAAGGGTTCACTTCGGCTTCTACGGCATACGCTCCCTCGATTCGTTTGGGAAGGGCGATCCACAGGATGATATAGGCAATGACGAAAGGAGCGTGCGTGAAAATGGCACCCAGTACAAATAGTACCCGTACCAGAGCTACATCGACATTTAAGTAAGCAGCCAGACCAGCGGCTACCCCACCAATCATTTTATGCGAAGGAATGCGTTCTAAACGGTTCATGACTTTATATCGTTAGTAGTGAATGATAAACGTTGAAAAAGCGGTTCATTGTTCGCTTTGTTGATTCAAAGGTGGCAATTGAATTGGTTCAACGGAAGTCAATCGGGCCGGATGGTTTCTTTCCGTGGATCAACGGACTATTTTATGGATAGAACTTGGTTATACCCAGTACCTCCGGGATTTTTGAAGGATTACTGCCTTTTTTTTCGTCCTTACCTGATAAAACAGGTATTTCTACGTAAAGAAAAGCGAGTCTACGGTATCAATTTTGTGAGATCAACCTTCTGCCTTTTCGAATTTCGCTTGTGTACATAAAAGTCATGAGTCAATCATGACGATACTCCCTCTGGCATTGCTGGTTTAGAGTAAGACTATTTCCGATTCAAATAGCTATCCAACTCACAAACACGAACCCATCCAATCGGATGGGTTTCTTTTTAACTGTATCTTACACTGGCCGTCTTTTTTTAACGAATCGGTTATTGAACCTTTGTATTATGCCCTACACTGCTCTCATTACCGGAGCCAACTCTGGCCTTGGACTGGCCACTGCTCAGGCTCTAGCTCGTCAGAATTTTGATCTGATATTTCTGGTACGTTCGCGTGAGAAGGGCGAATGGGCCCGTCAGCAGGTACTTCAGCAGTCCCCACAGGCTCGTATCGAACTGTTCTTCGCTGACCTCACCAACCTGACCTCTTTACGTCAGGCAGCCGAAGCTATTCACCAACGCTACGACCACATTGACCGGCTGATCAACAATGCAGGCTATGCTCCTGCATCCATTGAATACACACCCGAAGGCTACGAAAAGAGCTTTATTGCGAATCATCTGGGTCACTTTGTACTCACCTTTGAGTTAGTTGATTTATTGCAAGCCAGCAGTGAAGCTCGAATCATCAATGTTTCCTCGGCAGCCCATGCCTTGGGCAAAGCCCGTCGTTTTTTTATGAAAAACAATACGGGCTTGAACATCTGGACTACCTACGGTGATGGCAAGCTGGCGAATATTCTCTTTACGCAGGAACTAGCCCGGCGGCTCGAGGGACAGTCCATTACGGCCTATGCTCTTCACCCCGGCGTCGTCAATTCGCAGTTTGGTCAAAATTTTCTGGGTAGCTGGAAAGTCGGCTTTGGCCTATTACGCCCGTTCATGATTACGCCCGAGGAAGGAGCCCGAACGGCGGTATACCTGTCGACGGCTGCTTTACCCGAATCATACAACGGAGGATACTTTAGCAAATCACGCCCTACGCGTATTCTCAACGCCGACGCCAATGCTTTTAATGGGCAGTTGCTATGGAAACTCAGCGAACAGGCTGCCGGTATTCGCTGGTTGTCCTGATCCCCGTTCCGGGCGGGCTCATAAGGCTTCTACGTACATTCGTCGCATTCCTTTTCCAGGAATGCCCCTTAGCCCGTACTTTAGTCTGACCTTTCAGCCCAGACTACTGGCTTATTGAAGGGAAGCACTACTCTGACTGACGAAACGATATGAGTGATTCCCATGCTGCCTATACCGTATTGCGGACGTATTTGTTAGATAAAACTGATTTCTCGGAAGAAAGCTTATCGACCATTTTCAGTTATTTCCGCCTAAAAAAGGCCGCTCGCTACGAATTTTTATTGACTTCGGGTGAAGTTTGCCGGCATCTGTACTTTGTGAGTCGGGGCAGTTTTCGCCTGTTCTACACGCAACCCGACGGAGCCGAAGCCACACGGTATTTTGCTCTGGAAAATACCTTCGGTACGGCCCTGCAAAGCTTTTTGACACAGGAACCTTCTCTGGAAACGAATCAGGTACTAGAAAACTCGGACCTACTATTCATTAGCTACGAAGATTTTTATCACCTGCATGCTACCGTACCCGGCTGGGATGCGGTGTACCGTTATATCCTCGAAACGGCTTACATTATCAGTACCCGACGATTTGAAACCTTTCTATGCCTGGATGCCGCGGATCGCTATCGCTGGTTACTACGCATGCACCCTTCGCTAATTGAGCGGTTTTCTAACAAACACGTCGCCTCCTACCTGGGGCTTTCCCAGGAAACATTGAGCCGACTGAAATCGCGTATTGGCCGTAGTCTTCAACCTACCTGACGCTGTAAGTGTTGTAAAGCCATTAGGCGGTAAGGTTCCAAATCCAGTACAGGACGGCTGCGTAGGGGAGCTTCGTCGTCCCATTCCTTTACTTTCAGGCTCAGGTAGAAGTACGGATTTTTTTCGTAGGCTTTGGCCTCCCGTTCGGGCATGATTCCACCCTGCGTATACAATCGCTGTAAGCGGTATTCGTCCAGCTGCCGTACGCGTTCCGGAAATTTCCAACACAAATAGCGTTCGGCTTCAGTGTGCATCACCACCACCTGAGTCACTTTTTCCGAGAAACCATTGGCTCGCAGGTACTCCGAGCCAATACGACCGTAAGCCTGATACGGGTGACCCGCAGCCAATAACTGGCCGATGTCGTGGAAAAAGGCGGCCAGTACTACTTCATCGTCGTAGCCTTCTTCTTCGGCCAATTGAGCCGTTTGGATGGAATGTTCCAGCAAACGTTCGTCAACCACTTCATTGAATGATTGGTACAAACCTAACAGAGCATCGACGGTTGCCTGCATTTCAAAATTTTTCATAGTATACTAAGGATTAAGCTATCTGTCATGCGTAGAGGCGGCTTATCCAAATACACAAAAAGCGGCAGTACAAGGTTCTGCCGCTTTTCTTCAATCGTTTCATTCACTTAACCATAATGCGTTTCGGGCTGGATAAATCGCTCTTGTTTGGAACAAACTTACACCGCCAGCATTACGTCAATTTTAAGTAGCCGTGAACAAATTGATAGTTTTCCTTTGAGGTACGATCTAGCGGTAGGCATCTATACGACCCCCACGACAAATCAGGATGCAATGTTTTCAGTATTTTAACCCTTCTTACCTTCGAACGGCTCGGGTTTACATTTTTTCAGTGAAAAAATAGACGATTAAAAGGAGACTGTCTTCGTTGGTTTGATTGGACGATTTATGCGGTACTCGACCGTCAAAGAATAGCGAATCCCCTTCTTTTAACGCATGGGTTTCTTCGCCAATGATACACTCTACTTCTCCCTTTATCACGTAGTTAAACTCGTACGCATCGCTGGTTGTAGCCGTATTTTGCTGAGCTTGTGGTTTTACTTCCGCCAGTACAAAGTCCACGGCTAAGGGCGAAATTGTTTTCGTCAAAATGCGACGATAGGTAATGTGCGGAGCATCTTCTTGGTAGAAGGTCTGATACTCCTCTTTGCGTCGGACCGAAAGTTTTCCATTTCCTGATCCCTGTACCAATTCTTCAAAAAATACGTTCAAATCTATTCCCAATGAACGAATCAAATTGATAAGTACGAGTAGAGAAGGAATCGTACGATTATTCTCAATTTGGGAAATTAATGCCTTACTTACCTGAGCCCGATTAGCAAGCTCTTGTAAAGTAATACCCTGACTTTTCCGCTTTCCTTTAAGTTGGCTACTGATTTGAATTAAAATCTCTTCGTTCATGCAGTGGACAACGCTTCAGAGCGAGTAGCGTTGTTTTGGTTATTGATAATTTAAAAATTTGAGGATTTTTTGAGCTTTTTGGCAAAATAAATGGCGGAGATTACCAGTAAAAGCCCTGCAATTAGCGGAAGAAGGTAGGTAATACTGAGGTAAAACTTGAGCCAGGAAATGTCCGTATGACTGAAGTTTTTAAATACTAGAATGCCTACGCTTCCCAGGTACCCAGCGAAATCAGCCGAATAAAAGAGGAAGCCTACATTCGCTTTTTCACCCCGGATGGCAATGAGGCGTTCAAAAAGCATTCCATTAAAGGGAACGTATACCAGATAAATACCTAGTCCTACGCCAATCATCCATTCCAGCGGTTGAATTTGTCCCTGGAGGTATAACCAGGAAGCGAACGGAATCAAAACTATGCCCAGTGCAATGAAGACTAGGTTAGCCCAGAATGCCTTACGGTTATTGGAAATCACAAACAGCACGCCTACCAGTAGCGTCACAATTACCCCTACCCAACTTTCGGTTACGGAAAAAATACGGGGCGTGCGGATGCCCAGTTCCCGCCAAATTTCAACGGCAAAGTTGTCGCGAATATCCCGCAGCATGGAGATAATGACGTAAATAAGGATTAGTGAAATCAGACCCGGAGCCAGTGCGTTAAAGAAACGCCGACGGTCTTCCGCAGTCATAGGTAAGCGAGGTTTTCGGGCAGCAATGTCGGCTTGGGTTGGCGGCGGGGCAACCTGTAACATCCAGACAAAGAGTACCAGAAAGGGCGAAAAAGCCAAGCCTACAACCGCGGGCATCCAGTATTCGGATATCCCCCAGTTGAGTACCCAGACACCGACGGACTTTACCACACCGGAAGCGACAATGAAACTTAAACAGAGCCCCGCTCCAAGCAGATCGGTTAGGCGGCGGCCCTCCAGAAAGCTAAAGACCAGGCCATACACCAGTCCTAAAGCGAGGCCATTGAAAAACAATAAGAACCAATTGTACGGGGGCGGTAGTAAGCCAAACAGGATCAGAGCTAATTCGGCCGCTCCAATCACTAGTAAAATACGGGAAGATCGTTGCTCCGGGCGAGTCTCGGAGATGATTTTTATACCCATGCCTTTGGCCGTTGCGTACCCTAGAATCTGGGCAACGACCAGAATGATTTTATAATCGATTCCTCCCCATTGCATGGATTCGAACGTACCCGCAGTAAACGGCTTTCGAAAGGCAAACATGCAGAAGTACGTACCAAAAGCAGCTACGGTTAACCAAAGGGTTAAGAAGAAGGAATTGGTAATTTTTAATGGCTGTGTAAAAAAATCTCTAATACCCATACATCAATTCCCGTGATTGGCGAACGTAACTTCGCATTATTGTTTCAGTATAACTAAAACAGTTTAAGTTGAACTGAAAATAATGCGTTCGTTGGGACTTAAATAGTTCAGGTGGGGTAATAGAGCAGTAAGTATAGCTCTTTTTGAGCTAATTAATTTAACTCAAGAATAAAACAACATGTTTTATTAAAAGGAGATTATTTCTCCGTACCACTGGCTCATATGGCATCAATAAAATTCATTTCACGTAAAATATTGACGAAACACCTTTGATATCTATGATGAATTACTGAAAAATAGGTTTAATAGATTACCCTTACTTCGAAAAGCGAATCGCTTCGACTGGCCGCATGCGGGTAATAATAAAGGTAGGTAAGAGCAGCACGAGCGTGACTAATCCGAGTACGGCTAGGTTTAAAGCCAGTACTACGCCCCAGTTCATTTCGATGGGGACGTAACTCATGTAATAGTTTTCCGGGTCGAGCGGAAAAAGACGGTAGCGTTGCTGAATCAGACACAGGCCAATACCCAAGCCATTGCCAATCAGAAGTCCCTTTAGAATCATCGAAATTCCCTGCCACAAAAATACCTTACGAATCTGCCAGCTAGGACTACCCAGGGCCTTTAGCAAGCCAATCATTGGAATACGCTCCATGATGAGTACTAACAGTACCGATACCATATTAAAGCTGGCCACGAATAAAATCAGAGTTAGGAATACGCTGAGGTTACGATCCAGCAGGCTTAACCAGTCGAACAGGGGCCGGTATTCGTCGACTACACTTCGCAGATCCTGTTCGGGTTCGAGTAATTTGGCGATTTGGGCCTCCGCCGTCGGTAACTGCGTAAAATCCTTTACAAACACTTCGTACCCACCTACCGTATCCGGCCCCCAACGATTGAGCTTCTGTACGAGGCGTATATCACCCAGAATGAGCTGCTTATCCAATTCCTCCAGCCCCGTTTCATAGATCCCCGTAACGGTAAGTTTACGGGGCCGAGGCGGATTTTGAAGGAAATAAATGATTACGCCATCGCCGGGTTTGAGTTGTAACTGCTTGGCAATCGTCCGGCTGATCATCACCTGTTTCGAATCGGAGGTATCTTTCTGAAACGCAGGCAAAGCACCTTCCACCAGATTCTGCTGAAAAACATTCCAGTCGTAATCAGACCCTACTCCTTTAAAAAGTACGCCCTGAAGATCATCCGGCGTTTTCAGAATTCCCGCTTTGTGAGCTACCACTTGCAGGTGGCGTACAGCCGACAGGCTTTTGTACTGTTCACTGATCCGGGAATTGCGGGGCATCGCCGTTTCTTCGTACGACTGATTCAGCGTATACCGGGTAACTTTCAGGTGAGCCGACAGACTAAAGAGTTTTTCCTGAATGGTCCCTTTAAAGCCAAAGAGTACCGCAAAAGCCAGAATCATCACCGCCAGCCCAATTGCGATACTGGCAATGCCAATACGGGTTACAGTCGCCGAAAACAAGCGTTGTTCGGTACGGCGGCGTAAACGGGCAGCGAGAAAACGTGGAAAGTTCAACGAAAATAGTATTAGTTACTGGATGCTTATGCAGGTATGTTCAAAACCAATGAAAACCAGGTTTACGATTCAGATTTGATCGTTTTCTCCTTTTTTCCTGACTACAAAAGTAGCGGTTCCCGTGCTTTTCCAAACTTAGCGTTGGTTTTTCCGCTCTTTCCCCCGAAATTTGCACATGGTTTCTTTCCGTATCCCCTGTTTACTGGCCCTTTTCTTACTGGTGGTCGCCTGTTCGCGGCCCATTTTACACGCCCAGTCTGCTTCCAAGGTTACGCTCGGTATCGAGCGAACCAATGAGTATTTGCCCTTGCTGAAAGGAAAAAAGGTAGGACTGGTAGTCAATCATACCTCCATATTTCCCAATAAAACCCACCTCGCCGATTCTTTGTTGGCTCTGGGCGTACAGATTAAGACCATCTTTGGTCCCGAACATGGCTTTCGCGGCAAGGCCGATGCGGGCGAACTCGTATCGAGTGGCTTAGATCAGAAAACCGGCTTACCCGTCGTATCCCTCTACGGCTCGAATAAGAAACCCACACCCGACCAAATCAAGGATCTCGATATTCTTCTGTTTGACATTCAGGATGTCGGAGCCCGTTTTTATACGTATACCTCTACCATGCACTATGTCATGGAAGCGGCAGCGGAACAGGGCAAAACGGTACTGATTCTGGATCGGCCGAATCCCAATGGTCACGTAGTGGATGGCCCCGTACTGGACCGCAAGTTTGCTTCCTTTGTCGGACTTAATCCCGTACCTATTTCCCACGGTTGCACGGTGGCTGAACTAGCCGAGATGATCAATCAGGAAGGCTGGATGAAAAACGGGGTGAAATGCAAGCTCGTGACGGTTCTCTGTCAGAATTATACCCATCAAACGCCCTATACTCTACCCGTCGCTCCATCACCCAATCTGCCCAATCAGCAAAGTATTCTGCTGTACCCTTCCATCTGTTTGTTCGAGGGTACGGAAATCAGTTTAGGCCGGGGTACGGATACACAATTTCAGGTCATTGGCGGTCCTTCGCCGAAGTATGGTACGTACGAATTTACCCCGGTAGACAAACCCGGAGCCATGAATCCACCCAACGAAGGCGTGCGTTGCTACGGCCTGGATCTTCGGAAAGTCGATGCCTGGAAAGAAGGGTTTACACTGAAATACGTACTGGACTTTTATGCAAAAGCTCCGGATAAAAGCAAGTTTATCAACCGTCCGAAAGCCTTTGATCAGTTGGCGGGTACCGACCAGTTGCGGAAACAAATGGAAGCGGGCCTGAGCGAATCCGACATTCGGAAGAGCTGGGAGCCAGCGTTGAGTCAATACAAAACCCTTCGAAAAAAGTACTTACGATACCCTTGATAGTCGTTTGAGAAGGGGTTTAATGTTTGATAGGGTTTGAAGGTTGAGATCAAGTTTTAGACCTTATATTTCAAACTTCCAACCTTAAACCCCTCCCAAACGCAGAACTCTTTTTTTATCGATTCCTTACTGACCAATTGTCGGTACACACATGACTGAAAAAATTCTTATTCTCGATTTTGGCTCGCAGTATACGCAGCTCATCGCCCGCCGGGTTCGCGAGTTAAACGTGTATTGCGAAATTCATCCGTATAATCATTTTCCCGAACTCGACGCTTCTGTGAAAGGGGTTATCCTTTCCGGTAGTCCCTGTTCGGTACGCGACGCCGACTCTCCACATCCGGACTTGTCGCAGTTCCGCGGTCAGTTGCCTTTGCTAGGTGTTTGCTACGGAGCCCAGCTGCTGGCTCAAACCTCCGGTGGCGAAGTAGCTCCTTCTAAAATCCGAGAATACGGACGGGCCATGCTGCACTCGGACGATGCCAACCGTTCGGTACTGTTGCAAAACCTGACGCCCGAGTCACAGGTATGGATGTCCCACGGTGATACCATCGTAACGATTCCCGACAACTTTACCATCATTGGCTCCACGGAAACCGTACGCGTAGCCGCTTTTAAAATTGAAGGCGAAGAAACCTACGGCATTCAGTTTCACCCCGAGGTGACCCACTCGCTGGAAGGCAAGGAAGTACTGAAAAACTTCCTGGTGGACATCTGCGGTTGCAAGCAGGAATGGACGCCCGCTAACTTCGTAGATGAAGTAGTCGAGCAACTCAAGGAAAAACTGGGCAACGACAAAGTAGTCATGGCTCTTTCCGGTGGCGTCGATTCTACGGTAGCAGCCATGCTGATTCACCGGGCCATCGGACCGAACCTGTACTGTATCTTCGTAGATAACGGTCTGCTGCGGAAAGACGAATTCGAGCAGGTACTGCATTCCTACCAGGATATGGGCCTGAACATCAAAGGCGTAAACGCCAAAGAGCAGTTCTACACCGCTCTGTTTGGCCTAACCGACCCCGAAGATAAACGCAAAGCCATTGGCCGTTCTTTTATCGAAGTATTCGATCAGGAAGCTCACCTGCTAACCGACGTAAGCTGGTTAGGTCAGGGTACGATCTACCCCGACGTGATTGAATCGGTATCCGTGAAAGGTCCCTCCGCTACGATTAAATCACACCACAACGTAGGTGGCTTGCCCGATTTCATGAAACTTCAGGTCATCGAACCGCTGCGTACCCTGTTTAAGGATGAAGTACGTCGCGTGGGCCGTGAGCTGGGTATCGTGGAATCCATTTTGGGTCGCCACCCCTTCCCCGGACCGGGTCTGGCCATTCGGATTTTGGGTGATATTACTGCTGAGAAAGTAGCCATTCTCCAGGAAGTAGACGCCATTTTCATTGGCAAACTCCGGGAAAAAGGCCTCTACAATCAGGTATGGCAAGCCGGAGCTATTCTGCTTCCCATCCAGTCCGTTGGCGTCATGGGCGATGAGCGTACCTACGAACGCGTCGTGGCTCTGCGGGCCGTGGCCTCCGTAGACGGGATGACTGCCGACTGGGTACACTTGCCTTACGAGTTTCTGGCGGAAGTTTCCAACGAAATCATCAACCGGGTGAAAGGCGTAAACCGCGTCGTATACGACATTTCTTCAAAACCCCCGGCCACTATTGAGTGGGAGTAATCATACTACGAAAGCCGGAGGCTTTGCTCCGGCTTTTCGTTTTTGTTAAAAAGTTTGAAACGTGTAGCTCGTATACATGCTTTCAAACTTTTTTAACGTTACAAGAAAACAGTACCTTTAATTTTCGTTTTAATCATCGTTCAATACCCACCTAATTACTCTATCTCCATCCCTCTGTATGAAAAAGTTATACGCTGTCTTATTCCTTGCGTTGAGTGTCTGGTCTTGTAAGCCCGCCGAAACCGAACCGGCAACCGCTTACGATTACTTCCCACTCGAAAAAGGCAATTTTATTATTTACGATGTCACTCAAACGCAGTACGCCCTGGCTCAGGATTCGGTACGGTCACAGTATCAGATTAAAGAACTCGTAGCGGACGCCTTTACGGGATTAGACGGCGAACCCTCCTTCCGCCTCGAACGCTACCGCCGTACTAACCAGCAGCAGACCTGGGCCATTGATTCCGTATGGACGGCTCGTCGAACCCTGAATCAGGCCATTCGCACGGAAAACAACGTACCCTACGTAAAACTCTGGTTCCCGATCTATGTTAAACAAACCTGGAACGGCAACGTTTTGAATAGTAATGACCCGGACGAATACGAGGTGACTCAACTGGACGAACCACTAAAAATCGGCACAAACGATTTTTCTAAAACGCTGACGGTCGTACAGGAGAACAAAGTATCAGCCATTGATTTCGTAAATCGTAAAGAAATATACGCCAAAGGAGTCGGACTGATTTACCGGGAACGTACGGAACTGTATTACTGCCAGTCCGGCGATTGCTTTGGTCAGAATAAAATTGATTTTGGAACTCGCTTCATTCAGCAAATATCTAGTTATGGTAAAGAATAGAGGGCTTCGGGCTGGTTTATCGGCACTGTTAGCGTGTGCATTTTTCTCGGTTCAGGCCCAAACGACGGCCAAGTATCTGGTCGTATTCAAGGACAAAACCAATTCACCCTACGACGTCAATCGCCCGCAAGAGTTTCTATCCAAACGTTCCATTGAGCGTCGTTTCAAACAAAATCTGGTTGTTTCTGAACGCGACCTGCCGCCTAATCCAACCTACATTCAGGCCGTTCGGGAAAAAGGAGCGAAAGTCTGGTACAAAACCCGTTGGGCCAATGGCGTACTCGTTGAATGTACTCCTCAGCAACTGGAAGAGATCAAAACCCTGCCTTTCGTGGCCGGTAATGATGGTAACGTTCCTTTGAGTGCAGTACCCGTCACCACGACGCCGGGCATTCGTAGCGGCAGCAAAGCCTGGTCGGCTCACCTGCAACCGCTGGAAGCGTCTCCCCTTGCTTCTACCCCAAAAAATCCCAAAGCTCTGGATTATGGGTATTCTCAAGCTCAAATTGGTCAGATGCGAGTGGACTCGATGCACGCCCGGGGTTTCCACGGCGAAGGCATGTGGGTAGGCGTGATCGATAATGGCTTTCTGAGCGTCAATACACAGGCGGCGTTCAAACACCTGTTTGACGAAAACCGGATTCTAGGCACCTACGATTTCGTAGCGAATAACGCCAACGTATACGATCAGGGTACGCACGGCAACAGTGTACTCTCCCTGATGGCGGCTTACCTGCCGGGCCAATTAATTGGTACCGCTTATAAAGCCTCGTATCTGTTGCTTCACACGGAAGACAATTCCGGCGAAAAACGGCAGGAAGAAGCTTTTTGGCTAGCCGCTGCTGAATACGCTGATAGCGTGGGGGTAGACGTGATCAACTCTTCTTTAGGCTATTCGACGTTCGACAATCCGGCTACCAGCTATACCTATCAGGATCTGAACGGCCAGAAGGCTCTTTCGACCCGGGCCGCTAAATGGGCTGCTGAAACGGGTATTCTGGTAGTGGTTGCGGCGGGTAACGAAGGCAGCGATGCCTGGCGTTACATCACCGTACCCGCGGATGCGGATTCCATCATTACCGTAGGAGCCGTTGACTCACGCATGGCTCGGGCCAACTTTAGTTCCATCGGGCCAACGGCGGATGGACGCATGAAGCCCGATTTATCGGCCATGGGCTCCGGTAATGTAGTCATCAATGCCCTCAACGGACAGTTGGCTTCGGGCGGTGGAACTTCGTATGCCTCGCCCCTGCTGGCGGGTATGGCGACTAGTTTCTGGCAGGCGTATCCGTATCTGACCAACATGGAAGTGATTTCCTTACTCAAGCAATCGGCTCACAAGAACGAAGAACCGGACAACTTTCTGGGCTACGGTGTACCCAACTACCTGAGAGCGGAGCAGGCCGTACAGGCGTTCCGCAAGAAAGAAGGCGTACGCATTGTACCTAATCCCACGAGTGGCTCCCGCAATCCCATCGCCGAGTTGCCATTTAACGAGCAAAACCGTACGTACGCCGTAACCTTACTGGATACGCAGGGACGCATTTTCTGGGAAGGACAAGTTTCCGGTCGCCGGGCTGAACTTGCCATTGGATCGCTTCCGATGCCTTCGGGTATGTACCTGTTGCGATTCTCACGGGACGCGGAGAACTACACGGCCCGCTGGCTGAAATGGTAGGACATCCAGCATCTATCTCTAGTACACCCAGAAGCCGTAAAAGCATGACTTTTACGGCTTCTTTCATGAATAAGCAATTGGAAATGATTACACAGCCATTATTCGACTTACTTCATTATTCGAGTATAAAGTAGTACCCATTCCAGATTATAAAACGCCCCCTACAGCTTTGGTCTTGAGATTTGCCTGAAAAGTCGCTGACTTGAAAGTTCACGGCTGGCTTTGGTGTATCTTCATTGCAAAGAAATCGTTTCATTCTCACTATGAAAAAACTCTTACTCTTGCCTTTGCTGGTCCTTACCAGCATGGCCTACGGCCAGAAAAAAGGGAAGAAACCGACTCCTCCGTCCCTACCTAAAAAAGCCCTCACGCACAGCGTGTACGACGGCTGGAAATCCATTACGTACCGTACGCTCTCCAACGATGGCGACTGGGCCATTTACACCGCCAACCCTCAGGAGGGCGATGGTAACGCGATTTTTTACGGACTGAAAAAGAGCAAAATTGACTCCGTTCAGCGAGCCGCCGACATTCGGGTCAGCTACGACTCGGAAGTAGCCGTTTTTAAAATCAAGCCGCAAGCCGCAGTCGTACGCGATGCCAAGCGGAAGAAGAAAAAGCGGGAAGACATGCCCAAAGATTCGCTGGGTATTTATTCACTGAAAACCAGTGAACTTACCAAAATCCCGAAGGTCTCCTCCTTTGCTCTCCCCGAAAAAGCGGGTGGATTCGTAGCCTATCAGCTGGAAACACCCGCGGCCAAACGCGATACGACCGCCCGCCGTACCAATCGCAAACCCGCTAAAAAGGAGTCCGAAGAAAATGGATATCAGCTTGTCCTGAAAAACCTAAAATCGGGCACGCAGACTTCCTATTCCTTCGTGACGGATTATGCCTTCAGCAAAAATGGCAAACGGCTGGCGTACGTTACTACGGGCAACGACAGTACGGTAAAGCTCCCCGGTGTTTACGTAATCGATCTGGCCAACGGCTCTTCGCAGAAAATATTCGAAGCGAAAGGCAAGACCAAGAAACTCAGCTTCGACGAAGTCGGCGACCAACTCGCCTTCGTAACCGATCCCGATACCAACACCAAATCGTTGGTGCATTACCATCAGTTGTACTACTGGAAATCCGGTCAGGCTCAGGCTCTCAAAGTAGCGGATCAGGCCAATCAACCCGGTCCGAAAGGCTGGCTGGTGAGTGGCGATGCTCCGCTGGCTTTTGCCAAAAACGGCTCGAAACTGTTCTTCGGTACCGCTCCCGTTCCTGCCGTAGCCGATACAACGATGTTACCCGAAGAAGTGGTAAACGTAGAAGTGTGGGGACCGAAAGACCGTACCCTGCAACCGCAGCAGAAAGTAACCGCCGAACGCGATAAGAAACGTTCGTACACTGCCGTTTACGATCCGGCTACGAACGCCTTACGGCAACTGGCTATGACGGAGATGGACGAAATTCTGCCCGTCGCTGATGGCAACGCTGATTATGTGGTAGCTCTTTCGGATTTGAAGTACTCGCACGAACACTGGGACTGGAATAGTCGTAACGATGCGTACGTAGTTTCTACGAAAGATGGTTCAAAGAAACTGATTGGTGAAAACATTCGGGCTAACATCCGCATGTCGCCCGAAGGCAAGTATGCGTACTGGTTCTCCCTGTCGGATACGGCTTGGTTTGCTCACAGAATTGCTACGGGCAAGACTGTTCAGTTGACCAAAGACCGGAAATTCGCGGACGAAGACGACGATCATCCGGATTTCCCCCGGGGATACGGCTCGACCGGCTGGACGAAAGGTGATGCTCTGCTGTACATCTACGACAAGTACGATGTTTGGACGGTAGATCCGGCGAATCCCACTAGCCTGACGCGACTGACCAAGGGTCGGGAAGTAAAGCAAACCTATCGCTTCATCAACCTTGATCCCGAAGATCGCGGTCTGGTTGACCCTTCCAAACCGCAGTTAGTTCACCTCTTCGATCATACGACGAAAGCGAGTGGTTACGCTCAATGGTCGGGCTCAACGCTGACAGTACTACACCAAGGCGATTTCGCGGCCAGTCCGATGGTAACCAAGGCGAAGAATACGAATGATCTGCTTTTCACGAAAACTACGTTCCGGGATTATCCGGACCTGATGGCCACGGACCTGTCCTTCAAAAATATTCGGAAGATCTCCAACCTGGGCGAGCAGACGAAAGCCTATCGCTGGGGTACGGTGGAAATGGTGAGCTGGGTATCGGGCGATGGCGTAACGCTACAGGGATTGCTCTACAAACCCGACGATTTCGATTCGACGAAGAAGTACCCCATGATTACGTATTTCTACGAAAAGGAATCGGATAACATCCACAACTTCGTAACGCCCGCTCCGACCGCGAGTGCCCGTAACAACTATGCGTACTCGGTTTCCAACGGGTATATCGTATTCGTACCGGACATCGTGTATCAGGATGGCTATCCCGGTCCGAGTGCTTACAGCTGTATTATTCCCGGTGTATTGAAGTTACTGGAAAATCCCTGGGTAGATCGTACGCGGCTGGGCATCGTAGGCCATAGCTGGGGCGGCTACCAGACGGCGTATCTGATTACGAAAACGAATCTGTTCAAGACGGCCGTACCGGGTGCTCCCGTCGCCAACATGACAAGTGCCTACGGCGGTATCCGCTGGGGAACGGGCCTGAGTCGTCAGGCTCAGTACGAGCATACGCAAAGCCGCATCGGTGGTACGCTTTGGGAAAAACCGCAGCAGTACCTCGATAACTCGCCGCTGTTTTATTTACCCAACGTACAAACGCCGGCTCTGATCCTGCACAACGATGAAGACGACGCAGTACCCTGGTATCAGGGCATTGAGCTGTACGTGGGTCTGAAACGTCTGGGTAAACCCGCCTGGATGCTCAACTACAACACGGAGAAGCACGGTCTTCGCGTGCGTAAAAACCAGAAAGACTGGACTATCCGCATGTGGCAATACTTGGATCACTACCTGAAGGATGCTCCAGCTCCGCAATGGATGGTCGAAGGGTTACCCATGATTGAAAAAGGGGTGAATCAGCGACTGGAACCCGCAGCGGCACTGCCTTCAGCAAAGGCGACGCGTTAAAAAAGAAAAGACCGAATGGCTTCACACCATTCGGTCTTTTGCTTTAGGTCGTATGCTACGCCTTACGCGTCGTCACGAACAATCTTCACGGACTGAATCGTATCTCCCTGACGGATGTCATCCACGATGTCCAATCCTTCAATCACCTGACCAAAAGCCGTGTGCACGCCATCGAGGTGAGCCGTGTTCGAACGGTTGTGGCAGATGAAAAACTGGCTACCGCCCGTATTGGGGCCCCGGTGAGCCATTGACAAGACGCCACGATCGTGACGCTGACGTTCGGCTTTCGTTTCGCAGGGAATCGTATAACCCGGACCACCCGCACCGGTACCGGTAGGATCGCCACCCTGAACCATGAAATTAGGGATTACGCGGTGGAATTTTACACCGTTATAGAATCCTTTTTCTGATAAATCGATAAAGTTTTTTACCGTAATGGGCGTCTCTTTTTCGAAGAGTTCAATCACCATTGTACCCTTATCGGTAAGCATTTCGGCTTTTACCATTGCTTCGTACTGATTAGTTGAGACTGCGAAGGTAGGCAATTAACTTTTCCAAAACTTCGCAAACCTTGCTGCAAATCGTAGAATTTTCAGCCCGCCCCAAGGGACATATTTCCTCATTATCAGCTCGTTACAGATTAGAAAGTGGTTAGAATTGTATTAGAATTCACTAAAACTTAAATCTGAATTAAATTTTTTAGATCTCTTTGTAAAAGGATTTATGAAACTTGTTTTTTACGAAAATTTCATTTTTCGCGTAAAATCAGTTCAAAATTGAAGTTCGAATGAACAAAATCCAAAGTAAATCCTTGTAACGCATACAAAAACAAACGTTTCTTTTTCGCGGTATAATCCTATATTATCTGGAAATTACTGTGAAAATTCTAATTAATTTACTATCTTTGTTTAGAGGCCATCCTCGAAAATGGTACATCTTTTTTTCAGTACCATTGAATTAGTTTTAACTGCAACAAGTCATGAAACGCTATATAATGACCGCTATTCTGGCCGGACTGGTCAGCGTAGCTTTTGCCCAGACCAAACCCCGTTTAGACCACGGCTATTCTACGCATAACTATAAGCACGCCAATAAAGCAGCTGTAGCTAGACAAATACAGAATGCCGAGTCAGGGGTGAGCATCCAACGGGATGGCTCAGTACGTGAGAACATCGGATTACAATCGACGGCAAACTATAAAGTCCAGCGTCCTTACAATACCAACGGTAAACTGAATATTCCGGCTCCTCCAGTTACGGGATACGCTACTACGGATCCCAGTCAGTCGCCAAGGAATTACAAGATGGGACGACCCTCAATTGTTAATCCGAACGATCAGCTTAGTCGAAGTAAGAAAGATACCAATGATATTAACGTTGGAAATGAATAACCAAAGGCCGGGGCTAAATCCCGGCCTTTTTTTGTGGGCGATTTTTCGTACGTTTTGAGGTTAGTTGTCTACATTTTTATCTTTTCACAAGGAACTCCACAACATAAATTACTAGAAATCAATCTTTTGTCCTCAAGCTCTATTGCTGGCACGATGGTTTAACTAGGTATGACTCATACCAACGAAAATGCCTTATGGACAAACTGGCAAAGTTTGAATTAATGGAAAAGATCGTTCGTGAGTTAGACGACCTTCGCAATAGCCAAACAGCTGTACTCAAAAAGATCGGTCAAATTGAAGTTGAAAATATTGAATTGAACGATAAAACGCTAGAGGACGGCGTTTCGGATTTGTTTACTAAAATGTCCGAAACACTCGACGCGGTAACGGCTGTACATACCGAATTTTCAGACCGAACCGATCAGTTTAGTAAAGACAATAACTTGGTACCCGCTGAGGATACCGTATCGTAGTATAGCTTAGCATACATGAAAGAGGAGAGCTTTGATAAGCTCTCCTCTTTCATGTATACCCATAACCAGATCTATTATACGCTTTTGGCATTAGGGCTTTCGATTACTGCCGGGATACGCGTCACCTTCGGCTTCATTCCAAATACCAACCGGGTAAATGCAAAGTGCCGAATGATAAAGTGGTATAAAATCCAGCAACCGAAAAACGTAATTGCGGCCAAGAGAATAAACTTTACGGGCCAATCGATGAGCAGCGGAGCCAGATAGTAACCAGCAGCTACTGTGATCGTTTGATGCAAAATATAGAAGGGATAAACCGCTTCATTGGCGTAGGCCAGGAATCGATTGTTGAAGTTGAGGTAGCAGTAGGCGTTACCAAAGATGGTTAGTAAGCAAGTCCAGGCATTGAAAGTTCGAAAAAGAGCATAGGCTTCATAATTCCAGCCTTCCAGCTTAGGCTGATCAATCCAGAAGAAGGCGTATAAGATCGTAGTCGTCACTACCATCAACCCAAGCGTTAAGAAACGGTACCGAGCCAGCGTATCCCAGAATTGTTGCTGCGTACAAAACACATATCCCGTCAGAAAAAGCGTAAAGTAATGCCAGTGTTGCCGCCAGTCGTTTACCAGAGCATTCGTGGTGGGAAAACGTTCCTCTAATAAAAAATCCGCTAACCAGTGCCAGACGGTAGGTAGTACCAACAACCAGATCGGGTTACTGAAAAATGAAGCCAGCTTAGCCGTTACTCGCTGTCCCGCAGGTTTACGCAGATACAGTAGAATGGGGAGCCCAATGAGTGAGTACGAGAACAGATAGATCAGATACCATAAGTGATGCCAGCTGAAACTGCCTTTGGGATAGGGCTGAAAATCGAAGACTGTCTTATAAAATTCGCTGTATGAAAAGCTGGCTCCCTGCTGAAGTCGTTCGTAAAAAATTTGCGGTGGTACAATGACGAACATACCAAAGACCAGCGGCAGAAAGATCCGTTTGGTTCGTTCGCCGATAAATTCTCCCGCGGATCGTCGCCCTAAAGCCCAGTATACCCCCATCCCAGAGATCATGAATAATAAGGCCATCCGCCAGGCACTCGAGAACCGCATGGGATATTCAATGAGGTGCGTCTGAACGTTGTTTTTGACGTGCCACCCCCAGTAATTGAAGAACATTCCCGCATGAAAAAAGATAAGTAAACCGAAGGCTAGTACGCGAAGCCAGTCAAGGTCGTAACGACGAGTGGATTTCATGAGTATTTGATTTGAATACCCAAAAGTGCTCGTTTTCAGTACTGTTCAACGACCGTACGCATCAGGACGACGTACCCGCCGATAAGGACGCACTCCGAAATACGGAAGGGGTTTGCCCGGTTTCGCGTTTAAAGGCGGCGTTAAAGGCTGATTTTGAGTTGTAGCCCACACGTTCGGCGATTTCCTCAATTTTTAGGTGAGCATTTTCCGGAGCAGCCAGTAATTGCCGGGCTTCTTCAATTCGGTATTTAGCCAGCAGTTCAAAAAAGCTAAGCTCCAAAGTGTCGTTGAGTACCTGGGAAAGATGATGCGTCGATACACCCAGCCGCTGAGCCAGTCCGGGTAAGGAGCAAGTCGAATCTAACTGAGGTTTTTCTTCGCGTAAGACTTGCTGTAGTTTTTCCAGCGTACGATTTTCTAATTCGGGTGTTAGGGAAGATTTCTCGTACTTCCGCACCTGCCCGGTTGGCGTGGCGGGTTCCACCCGGAAAAAACCAGACTGGCGAATAATACTGAAGCTCGTCACGTAGATGATAAACGCCATGTGAGCCACCACCAGGTGATCGCCCAGGTCGCTTTCAAAGGTCGCACGCGTAATCAGGTATATAATCGTGATAAAGGTCAGGTGAATCTGCAAATTTCGGAACCAGATCAAATCCGTCGGTTGACTTCCCCAGAAACGGACCTGTATGCGTTGAAAAGCCAATACCACTTCTCGCCAGGTGAGTACCAGGTAAATCAGCATACTGATTCCCGTAAATTCATTGATGTGCCACTTAGGCCAGAACATCCAGCGTTCGCCGTACGACTCAAAAGGTGGGGGTGGAATTTCTGGATGAAACGCTCCTAAGAAAGCTCCGTACTTCAGGCTTAGCGGTTGCGGGTAGTACAGAAGGGCCATGTACAGGAAATACAGGACAGCCGGCAGAAAATGCCATACTTCCCGAGCGTCCCAGCTTTTCCGAAGACTAATTCTGAAATACAGGTAAAGGCAAGGAAACAAGGCCAGATTGGCCGGCTCGGTTGAGTCCACCAGCCCTAATACCTGCACCATGTAATTGGTATAGCCCAGCCATACGTCGCCCATGAGGAGCGTCATGCAAACCAGAGCAAAGCCTAGAAAACGGTTGGGCAACTGTTTTCCTTTACTGTGGGTAAGAAAAAAATACGTCAGAAAGCATCCCTGAATGATGCCAAGCAAAATCAGGATTGCAAACCAATCGATACGGGGACTCAGTTGGGGCATAGAAAAAGCCCGCCTGGATGAGGCGGGCTACTAAAATACGAAAACCTGAATTACTTCACCAAGTTAAGGAGGTACTTGCCGTAGCCACTCTTGACGAGGGGCTTAGCCACGGCCTCCAACTGCTGCTTGTCGATGAAGCCCATACGGTAGGCCACCTCTTCAATACAGCCGATCTTCAGACCCTGCCGCTCTTCAATCACCTCCACAAACTGTCCCGCCTGCATCAACGACTGAAACGTGCCCGTATCCAGCCAGGCCGTGCCCCGGTCCAGTACGCCTACTTTCAGCTGGCCTCTTTCCAGGTACACCCGGTTGATGTCGGTAATCTCCAATTCACCCCGCGGACTCGGCTCAATGGCCTTGGCAATCGCCACGACGTCGTTATCATAGAAGTACAAGCCCGGTACGGCGTAGTTGGACTTGGGCTGCTCGGGCTTTTCTTCGATGCTGAGCACGTTGAAGTCCTCGTCGAATTCCACCACCCCGTACCGCTCGGGATCGTGCACCTGATAGGCATATACTACCCCACCCTCGGGATCGTTGTTGGCCTGCAAAAGCTTCGACAGACCCGAGCCGTAGAAAATGTTATCCCCCAGAATCAGGGCTACTTTATCATTGCCAATAAACGCTTCACCGATGATGAAGGCCTGAGCCAGTCCATCCGGACTCGGCTGCACGGCGTAGCTAAACTCACAGCCCAGCCGGCTCCCATCGCCCAAGAGCTTCTCAAAGTGCGGCAGATCGTGGGGCGTGGAAATAATGAGGATCTCGCGAATACCCGCCAGCATCAGAATCGACAGCGGATAGTAGATCATCGGCTTGTCGTACACCGGCATCAATTGTTTGGAGACCGCCAGCGTCAGGGGGTGCAACCGCGTGCCCGAGCCGCCGGCCAAAATAATTCCTTTCATCTGTTTAGGAAGTCAATGTGTGAAGGATCGCATGAGGGAATAAGTAAGCACTTCGGTAGTTTGCTTGTATTCCCTCATGCGATGAGGGATTGCCCAGCTAGCTTATCGCTGAGCGTACATGCTGTCGTAGTACTTCTGGTAGCTACCTGAGGTAACTTCTTCCAGCCACTCCGTATTGGAGAGATACCAGGCTACCGTCTGAGCCAGTCCTTCTTCGAAGGTCACCGAAGGCTGCCAGCCCAGCTCATGCATGATTTTATGAGCGTCGATGGCGTAGCGAAGGTCATGGCCCGCCCGGTCCGTCACATACGTGATGAGCCCTTTGGAAGTACCCGCGGGGCGACCCAACTGGTCATCCATGATCTCGCACAGCAGGTGCACCAGATCAATGTTTTTCCATTCGTTAAAGCCGCCGATGTTGTAGGTTTCACCCGGCTTGCCCTGATGGAAGACCACATCAATGGCCCGAGCGTGATCCTTGACGAACAGCCAATCCCGCACGTTTTCCCCCTTGCCGTAAACGGGTAGGGGTTTGTTATGCAGGATGTTGTGAATCATCAACGGAATCAGCTTCTCGGGAAAGTGATTAGGACCGTAGTTATTCGAGCAGTTGGTCAAGACGAAAGGAATGCCGTAGGTATTACCGTAGGCCCGTACGAAGTGATCCGAAGAAGCCTTGGAAGCCGAATACGGCGAACGCGGATCGTAAGGGGTTGTCTCCAGGAAAAACTCTTCGGGGTTGTGTAGCTCCCCGTAGACTTCGTCGGTGGAAACGTGGTAGAACAAATGCCGCGAATAGTCGTCTTTCCAGGCTTTCTTGGCCGCGTTCAACAGATTCACTGTACCGATGACGTTGGTCAAAACGAAGGCCATGGGATCGGTGATCGAGCGGTCGACGTGGCTTTCGGCCGCCAGGTGAATCACGCCGTGAAAGTCGTGCTCCGAAAAGAGCTGATCCAGGAATTCAGCATCGCGGATGTCACCTTTGACAAAGGTATAGTTGGGAGCTGAGGCCAGGTCTTTGAGGTTGGCCAGGTTGCCGGCGTAAGTCAACGCATCCAGGTTAAAAACCTGATAGACGTCCTTGTACTCGGTTACAAACCGACGCACCACATGCGAACCGATGAAGCCCGCTCCGCCCGTAATTAATAACTTCTTCATAGGGATTTCAATGTAGGATGAAGATTGGATTCGATTACTTTAAAGTTAATTGCCAACGCCACGCGTCTGCTAACGCTTCATCCAGTGTTTTTTCGGCTTTCCAGCCCAGTTTTTCGGTCGATTTACTCACGTCGGCGTAAATCTCCATAATATCTCCGGCCCGGCGGGGGGCAAATTCGTAATTGAGCTTCACGTTGGTTACGCGTTCAAACGTATCGATCAACTCCTGAACGCTCGTACCCGTGCCCGTACCGATGTTAAAAAAGTCGTAATAATTTGTTTCTGCTTCGTTCACCAGCAATTCCAGGGCCTTCACGTGAGCTTTGGCCAGATCCACTACGTGAATGAAGTCACGAATACAGGTTCCATCGGGGGTATCGTAATCCTTACCAAATACCATCAGTTTTTGACGAATGCCCGCAGCGGTTTGCGTTACGTAAGGCACCAAGTTCGCCGGTACGCCGATGGGCAATTCGCCAATCAGGGCCGATTCGTGAGCACCTACGGGGTTGAAGTACCGCAGAGCCAGAGCTTTCAGACCCGGTTTAGCCGCTACCGTATCGCGAATGATTTCTTCACCTACCTGCTTGGTATTTCCGTACGGAGAGGCGGCAGGTAATACGGGCGTTTCTTCCGTTACCGGAATTACTTCGGGCTGACCATATACCGTACAGGAGGAGGAAAATACAAAGTTCGACACCCCATTGGCAATCATTGCTTCCAGCAAGGTGACCAGAGCCGCGATGTTGTTCCGATAGTATAACAGGGGTTTTTCAACGGATTCACCAACGGCCTTGCTAGCCGCAAAGTGGATAACCCCCTCAATGTTATCTTCCTTAAAAATCTTAGTCAGCAACGCCGCATCGTTACAATTAGCGTTGTAGTATTTCACTTTTCTTCCCAGAATCGATTCGAGTCGATCGAGTACTTTTTCTTGGGAATTAGAGAAATCATCCAGAATGATAGGTTCAAATCCGGCTCCGATCAGCTCTACAACAGTATGGGAACCAATGAATCCGGCTCCGCCGGTGACTAGGATATTCATGAAGTAAGGGTTAGAAATCTTTCAATTAAGCCCCAAAAATAGAAAAAATACGCGGGCCGAAGGTACTGGTTCCGAGGATCATTTTTATACGGTCTATTGTCTTTTTTATGAATAGTTCCCAGCATCCTCCTATTTTTTTATTCTTTCGCACCATTCTCTTTACTTTAGGCGGAATGCTTCCCTTCAATTCATGGTTTAGCTATTTGGTAGTTTTCTAAAATTAGTGTAGGTTAAAGCTAAAATCAACTTTTTCTGTATGGATAGCCGTGAACTAAAAGCCTTAGTCTCCCTGCTTGAAGACGACGACCGGGAGGTTTCCTCATTGATTGAGCAAAAAATTCGCTCGTTAGGGGATACCGTTATTCCCTTTCTGGAAGATCACTGGGAAAATTCCGGTTTCAATCCGCTCGTCCAGAAACGCATCGAGGATCTCATTCACGACTTACAGTTTCGCACGCTTACCGAACGCCTGCGAGCCTGGAAAAACAGTGGCGGCACCGATTTGCTGGAAGGGCTTTGGCTGGTAGCGACCTATCAGTACCCGGATCTTTCCCTAGAAAAACTTCAGCAGGAAATTGACCAGATTTATTACGATGCCTGGCTGGAATTTCGGCACGGTATGCATCCTGCGTCGCAGGTCGATACCTTGAATTACGTTTTTTTCAAGAAGCTGAAATTTGGGGCGAATACGAAGAACTTTCACTCGGCGGCCAACTCCATGCTGAACGTAGTACTGGAAACGCATAAGGGAAACCCCATTAGTTTGTGTGTGCTGTATATGCTGGTAGGTCGTCGATTAGGTATGCCCTTGTACGGGGTAAATCTTCCTAATCTGTTCGTACTCACCTACAAGGTGAATGACGATACGCAGTTTTACATCAATGTATTCAATAAAGGGTTGGTGTTTCAAAAGAAAGACATCGACAATTACATTGCCCAACTGAACCTGGCCCCCAATCCCATTTTCTACGAAGCCTGTAGTAACACGGATATTGTCAAGCGAGTACTACGCAATCTGACCCTGGCTTTTGAGAAAACGGGTGACGATGACCGGGCTCAGGAAATCAATACGCTCCTTAAAATGCTTTTGGAATCCGATTCGCCTTCGTTTGATAACTAGGGTACCTTGGCTCTGATCTATAGATAAAGGCCTTCGGGATTGGTGATGCCCAATCCCGAAGGCCTTTAACATAATTAGCTCCGTATGCTTTTCCCCAAAACTGCTTCTTAAGTCCAGGTTCGTCACCCCCAAAGGGTACCAATGTGATTAGCCCCGTATGCAATGCGGGGAATAGTGCAGGATAAAAAGGAAATGCGAAAACGTCCATGGGTTATACCCATGGCTATGACCATTGAACCCCTCCGGGGTTAAACGGCCCCGTCTCCCCTAGTTTAGTCAAGCTTGTATGCCGACCCCCTAACCCTGAAGGGGTTCAACATCCATAGCCCCGTATGAAATGCGGGGAATCGTCCCGCCCGGTAGGCACAGCCTACCCAATTTTTGCGTCTGTAGTAAATACTACGGACAACCCGTCCGGCTACCTTTACCGGCTTTTCCTACCAAAACGGAAAACGGAAAACTCACCCCCCTACACTCTCCTCCCCTTCCGCTGCCACCGTTAGCATGCAATCCTCAACGCGTATCACCGATAACTCGTAACGGATGCTTTGCTCAGGCGTACGAATCCAGCCGTGAATGCGTTCGGCTTCGTCGGCGAAGGGTTCGATGGGAATATTTCCTTTAAAACTCAGTTTTTTCTCGCCGTAAAGTTTGTACAACGCTTCTTTCGCGGTCCAGTATACGGCCAACCGTTCCAGCCGATGGTCCGCGTGATCCCATTCGTTTTCACTCAAAAATTTGCGGGCGACTACGGATAATTTCTCGCTGACTGGTTCAATATCCAGCCCCACCCGAGCCGCTGGATGCCACACAACTGCGGCAAACCGCAGGGAGTGCGAAAGGGAGAAATGACTGTCTGTATTCTCCAGGAAAGGTTTATCGTATGAATCCTTCCGAATTCCGTGGTACGTTTCACCCACCGATTCAATCAACGTTTGAATTAGAATCCGGCTGGCCAGAAATTCCCTTTGCTTTTGCGGATGATGAATTGCCGCGTACGCTGCTACATCTGCCGGACTTCCCCGGAAGGCTCTTTGCAAATCCTCCAAATCTTCCGTAATTTCCCAGAGAGCAACCCTCCCCCGCCCCTCAAAAGGCCGTATCCAAACCAATGGCATTCGATTATGCTTAATTTTAGGGCAAAAATAGAAAATCCTCAAGGACTTGGTACACAACCGTTCGTTTCGAGGTTCACCCTTTGGGGTGCGGAGTACCTAACGAGCTATGCGATTACACATTGAAAAAATAGATACGTTTGCGGGTCACCGGGATGCGATTTACGCCCTGGAGGCCGCACCGGAACCGGGCCAGTTTTTTTCCTCCGGTAGTGATGGTCTGGTCATTCGCTGGGATCTGGCCCGACCCGATCTGGGCGAACTGGTTGCCCGAATCCCTGCTTCGGTGTACGCCTTGAAGATGGATGACCAAACAGGTTTGCTGTGGGTAGGACAAAATTTTAATGGTATTCACCGGATTGATCCGCAGAGCAAAATAGAGCGGGATTCGATTCAACTGACGGCCTCGCCCATTTTCGATATTTGCCTGTTCGAAAACCTGGCTCTGGTGGCTCAGGGCGATGGTACAGTGACGGTATTGGACCGGGAGCTTTTTCAGGTACGCAAGCATCTGAAGGCTAGTAATGCCTCCGCCCGAAGCATCGACGTCAATCCCTTGAGTCAGGAATTTGCCGTGGGTTATAGCGATAATACCATCAAAATTTTTGATTTAAACACGCTATCGCTGAAATTTATCATCGCCGCTCACACGCAATCCGTCTTTACGGTTCGTTATTCTCCCGACGGTCGCTGGCTGCATTCGGGGGGTCGCGATGCTCATTTGAAAACCTGGGCGGTCGCGGACCCCTACCAATTACATCAGGACGTAGTGGCTCATTTGTTCGCTATTAATCACCTCACGTATAGTCCGAATCATCAGAAAATTATCACTGCCAGTATGGATAAAACGCTAAAAATCTGGGATGCGGCCAGCCTTCGTCTGCTGAAAGTATTGGATTGGGCCCGCTTTGCCGGTCACCGTACCTCGATTAACCGGGCGTTGTGGCTACCCGTCGAAGCCGGACTCATCTCGGCCTCGGATGATCGACTGCTTTCGATTTGGAAAGTAACCGAACAGCCTTAAAATCTGTTTTTTGGAAATAAGATCCTATTTCAGGCCGAAATGTGATGGGATTGGATAAATTTGAATGTAGAAACCTTCACAAACCCGACCCGGAAGCTCTTTTCCCGTAGGGTTTCTCCCTGATACCAACATGAAAATTACACCACTTGATATTCGCAAACAATCGTTCGAACGCGTATTCCGGGGTTATGATAAAGATGCAGTAGATGCGTTTTTGTCCACGCTTTCGCAGGAATGGGAACGTCTGATGGACGAAAATCGCCTTTTGCACGAACGTATCGAACGTACCGAAAGTGATTTCAGTAAACTGAAGGCCCTTGAAAATACCCTGTACAAGACCCTTCAGACGGCTCAGACGACCAGTCAGGAAATGGCGGTAAAAGCTCAGGAAGAGTCACAGAAAAAAGTGGTGGAAGCCCATCAGCAGGCCGAAGAAGCCCTCAGCAACGCTCGTAAAGAAGCTAATATGCTTTTGATGAATGCCGAAAACAAAGCACGGTACATCATCGAAGAGGCCGTTAATGAATTGAAGGGACTTGAACGTGACATCAAGGCCATCGATAAATACAAACAAACGCTGCTTTCGCAGATTAAAGAATACGCCGGCGAGACGCTCGAACGAGCCCAGCGATTTGAAGAACGCTCGCACCAGATTCCGTTTGAAGAAAAAGCCGCGGAACTGAACAACGTACTCGCGAGTATTCCGGCTACGCAGCCCCTAGCCGAATTACCCCCGGTAGAGATTCAGGAAGAAATACTACCTACGGTTGCAGAGGAGACAGCCGCCCCGGAACCAACGCCGGTAGAAGTTCCTCAGGAACCCGTTCAGGCGGAACACAACCAAGAAGGTTCGTTCTTCGATAAAATTTAACAATGCACGGGAGCGGAAACGCTCCCCTTTTTTTCATGGGAACAATTGCCTTAGAAGGTCTGGAATTCTTTTCGTACCACGGTTTTTACGAAGAAGAACAAAAAATTGGAAATCGGTACTCCATCGATGTGATCATTACTGTTGACTTTCAGCAGGCGGCCATTCACGATAAGTTGAGTGAGACCGTTAACTACGCCAAGGTCTACGAAATCGTATCCGTTACCATGCGACATTCGCATAAGTTGCTTGAACATATTGCTTATCAGATCATTCAGGGCATCCGTGAAAAGTACCCGCATGTGGAGAAAATTGCGGTTTCGGTCTCCAAGTACAATCCGCCCGTAGGCGGCGTATGCGAGCGTTCCCGGGTTACGCTGGAAGGCTAAACTGGCATGAATTTAGTACGGGTAGTTATCCATCAACCAAACGATCATAAGAATGGACTACAAACTGGTAGACCCGAAAGAAGAAGCTTTTCACAACGAATATTTTGAAATCAGCTTTGATGAGCAACGGCACAAAAGCCTGTACTTCACTTCTAACGCGGAGATTCTGGAAGATGTGGCTGCTGAAATCGTAGCCCGACACGCCGAAAATACACCCGGCTGGCGAGTTATTCCGCACCCGAAAATTCAACATTAGTAGTCCAGTTTGCCAATGCTTTAGTTCTCATGACCCGCAGTTTTGCGGGTTTCTTTTTGTTGAATAGCTTTGGTCAAACAAAACCACTATTCCGATGAAAGCTTTACTTATTGTCCTGGCCCTGGCGTATTCAGCAGAAGCCAAATCCATCCC
This sequence comes from Siphonobacter sp., assembly GCF_048595215.1. Lineage (NCBI taxonomy): Bacteria > Pseudomonadati > Bacteroidota > Cytophagia > Cytophagales > Cytophagaceae > Siphonobacter > Siphonobacter sp. Next base: position 23,648 of record NZ_JBMDWJ010000197.1, on the reverse strand, counting down.
CCAAGTTGCTCAAATTCAAACCCCTATTCAGGCTGACAGTACGCAGTGGAAAGAATACGCGGGGAAATACAAGGGCGTTGAGGGAGTGTTTGAATCGTTCATTGTTACCATCGAAGACGGAAAACTAATGGCCGAAGCTATTGGTCAGGGCAAGGGAGAATTGCTCGCTTCACCGAATGCAGCCGATACCTTTACCGTACCAGGCTACGAGGCCACCATTGTTTTTGTCCGGGATGCCGATAAAAAAGTAACTAAATACCGAATGTTGGTACAGGGTCAACAGTTTGAGGGGGACAAACTCTAACGATCGTCTTTCACAGCCAGCGGATCGCTGGCTGTTGTTTTTGTAGCCGGCTTTGGTCGAAAACCGCTAGTTTTGCCAAAAACTAAGACGATACGTCTACTCATTGCACTTATGGCCTTACGTACGCTCGTTAAAATTTCCAATATCACTAACTTATCCGATGCCCGTTACTGTGCGGGGATGTACGTCGAATGGCTGGGGTTTTCCATGGACACCATTGCACTGGAAAAATTCAGCGAAATCAGAGGCTGGCTGGCGGGTGTATCCATTGTGGGGGAAACCGAGACTACCGATTTGGCTACGATTCAGTCGCTGGTCGAGGCGTATAAGCCGGATGTTTTGCAGATCAGTCATCCTGAACTGGTAGCCGAAGCGAAAACGCTGGGACTTCCCATTATCCTGAAACTCGATCTGGCGGAAGGCTTACCAACCGAACTCAATGGAGCCGATTATTACCTGATTGAACATTCCGATCCGTTTATTCACCTCGATACTCCTACGCTGGGCTATCTCGATCAGTTTGCGTTCAAGTACCCCACCCTGCTGGGTTTTGGTTTGAACGAAATGAACGTACTCGAAGTACTCGATCAGATTCCCATCAAAGGTATTGCCCTCTTCGGTGGCGAAGAAACCCGCCCCGGTTACAAGGAATTCGGCGAAATGATGGACATTCTCGAACGTCTCGACGAAGATTGAGATCGTATCTGCTTCCCGAAGGCGTACCTTCGGGAAGCTTCTTTTTAACCAAAGAACAGGTATCCCACCGCAATAGCTGCCACAATTCCGGCCAGATCGGCTACCAGCCCGGCCCAAAGCGTATAGCGGGTATTCTTCACATTTACGGAACCGAAGTACAGGGCAATTACGTACAGGATGGTATCGGCTGAACCCTGGAATATACAGGCCAGTCGCCCGACGAACGAATCCGCTCCAAAGGTTTTCATCGTATCAATCATCATCGCCCGCGAACCGCTCCCGCTTAAGGGGTGCATCAGAGCCGTGGGCAGGGCATCCACCCATTCCGTGCGAATCGGCAGGAAACTGAACCCCCATCGAAAACCATCCACTACGTAGCCTAAGGCTCCGGAATTTCGCAGGACACCAATGGCCACCAGCATGCCCACCAGGTACGGAATAATGCGTACGGAGGTTTCAAAGCCCCCTTTGGCTCCCTCGATGAAGCTGGAAAATACGTCTACTTTTTTACGAAAAGCGATCCCCAGAAAAGACAGGACAAAGCCAAACAGCACCACATTACTGAATACTTTGGAGAACGTTTCAATGCCTTCTTTGGATAAGGTAGTCAGGTAGGCCAGCAGGGCCACAATCGCCAGGGTCAGGCCACCCAGCCAGGTCAGAATGGTACGATCCAGCAGATTGATTTTCTGACGGAACGCCACAAACAGTAATCCCACCAGCGTAGCAACGTAGGTGGCAATGAGACAGGGAATGAAAATGTCCGAGGCATCGGCGGCTCCGTACACGGCCCGCTGGGCCATTACGCTCAGGGGGATCAGCACCGGACCCGCCGAGTGCAGGGTCATGAACATGATTTGGGCATTGGTCGCGACCTCTTTATTCGGATTCAGCTCCTGCAAGCTCTGCATGGCTTTCAGTCCAAAGGGCGTGGCCGCATTATCCAGCCCGAGCATATTGGCCGAAAAGTTCATGATCATTTGTCCGTGAGCCGGATGATCCTTAGGTACTTCGGGAAAGAGTTTATTGAAAAACGGTCCAATGCGTCGGGCGAGAAAGCCAATCACGCCCGCCTCTTCGCCCACTTTCAGAATCCCCAGAAAAAAGGTCATGACGCCCGCCAGCGGTAAGGCAATTTTCATAACGGCCACTTCCGCCGACTCGAACATGCCATCGACCAGAAGCTTGAAAATTTCAGTATCGCCGAAGAAGATTAACTTGAAGAGGGCCACCACAAACGCCACCAGGAAAAAGCCAATCCAGAGGTAATTAAGAGCCATGAGGGAAGTAATGCAGAAACAGTTGAGCCCTGAATTTCGCTCAAAATGGCTAAAAATGGTACCTTCCCGGAAAAAGAAAAACAAAAAGGTCGGCAATTGGGTATACCTTCACGTGTATTCCCAACCGGATTGTATGATGGTTCTAAAGTCTTTTGCCCTTTCGCTGACCCTGCTTTTCTGTACTTCGTATACAGATCGCCCGGCTGCCTGTGACGATGAAATAAGTCTCGAAAAAGCGGGTCTGGTGGATGTGAAGCAGGTCGATCCCAGTTTGTTAGTGGATCTGAAGTATTCAACCACCGATAATTTCGTTCACAAAGACGTGTACGGCTGCATTACGCGATGTTTTCTCCAGAAGGAAACCGCCGAAAAACTCAAAAAAGCTCACGAGTACCTGAAGAAGCATCATCCTGAACTACGCTTGCTGGTTTACGACGGGGTTCGTTCTCGGAAGGTACAATGGAAACTCTGGGAAGCCCTACCGCAGTATGCTCCCAAGTATCGCACCAATTACGTCGCTCACCCGACGCGTGGCTCCATTCATAACTACGGTTGTGCGGTGGATCTGACGGTAGCTACCGCCGATGGGAAGGCTCTCGACATGGGTACGCCGTTCGATTTCTTCGGCAGTGAAGCCTATCCCCGCAAAGAAGCCGAAATGCTCCAGCAGGGCAAGATTACCAAAACGCACGTGGCGAACCGGGAGATTCTACGGCAGGCTATGACTGCCGGCGGCTTCATGGGGATCACCAGCGAATGGTGGCACTTCAACGCGATGAGTTTGGCCCAAGCGAAAGCCAAATACACGATTGTGGAGTAAAATTTTTGCTTCTGATTTTCAGAGAAGTATACATTTTTTTAAACTTTTTTTGGGCAGATAGTTGCGTAAGGCCGTTTTCATTCCGTATGTTTGCAGCCCCAAACGACAGGGAAACAGAAATAAAAAAAGGGTGATTAGCTCAGCTGGTTCAGAGCATCTGCCTTACAAGCAGAGGGTCGGGGGTTCGAATCCCTCATCACCCACCCTTTTAAAGCCTCGCCGAAAAGCGAGGCTTTTTTGTTGTTACAGCATACACCAACAGCCTTCGACTTCGGCTTCCGTATACGCTTCGTATTTTTCCGGATGCAGGGCTTTCAGCAGAGCCGCCCGACTTGATGTTCCGTGCAACAGGGTATGCACTTTTGCTTTCCAATGCGTGGTAAAATCTCGTAAGGCCAGGTCTTCCTCCCGAAGCATGCCATACAGCACGGCCAGATGCGGAGCGTACTGCTCGTAGATGTGAAGAATTTCCTCCTGCCGGACTGAGCCGCCCGTACCCGTTTTATGCGATTCATGGAGTCGGTACACGGACCAACAATCTTCCACGTACTGAAACTTCAATTTTTGCTGCTCGGCCCGCAAAAACCATTCCCAGTCAAAGGCAAAGTGTAAATCTTCCCGCAAGGGGCCCGTTTGCTCCCAAGCTCGCCGCGTCCAGAAGGTCGAGGGTTGAATGATGTAGTCTTCATTGGCCAGCGATACCCGCTGCATTTTCTCAGTCACGTCACTCCGAAGCGATTCCGTCTCGCTTTGTTTTTCCTGGAGATGCCAGCAATTGCCGAATACCAGGTCCGCTTCCTGCAAATACGTATGAATCTGAACCAGCGTACCGGGCATGTACAGATCATCGCTGTTGAGCCAGCCCAGAATGGCTCCCGTACTCCGGACAAAGCCTTTGTTGATGGCGTGGCTTTGTCCACGATCGGGCGTACTCTCCCAAAACGACAGGTATTTACTGTAGCGGCGGATAATCTCCACGCTTTCATCCGTACTACCGCCGTCGATAATCAGGTATTCCAAGTTTGGATACTGTTGGTCGAGTACGGAAACGATGGTTTCTTCAATGAATGCTCCCTGGTTGTACGAAGGAGTAACGATGGTGATTGTAGGGAAGAAGGCGGTCATAAACCTGTTGATTTATTTCGTTCGGGTCATCCGAAACGCCCGGACGAGGGTCACTAGTATGCCCCAGTGAAAGGTTCGTTGCAGCCGTCGGGCGACGGGCAGTACATAGCTAACCGGGATTCCCCGGTAGTGATCCCGCATCACGCGTTTAAGATTTCGCCAGGCTTCTTCCGTGATCTGCTCGCGGGAAAGGCCGTAGCGACTGGCGTCCGCTTCGTTGAAGTACCGGGTAATCCATTCGATAAAATCCAGGTGCCCAAAAATGATTTCTTTCGCCTGATGATGGGCGGTGGAAGAAATACTAGAACCGCTGTACCGCCAGCGAATTTTCGGTCCGGGCATACTGTACAATCCTTTCGGATGAGCGAAATGAATAGCCGTTGCCCAGTCCGAAGCCTGGGCGTAAGGGAAATCGACGTAACCACCTAAAGCTTTGTACGTAGCACGACGCACGATCTGATCGGGCATGACGTTACCCCGTTCGTCCCGCAAAAGATGCCAGGCCAGCTGCATGGCGTTTTCTACAACTGGGCTGTCCGCATGTTCCCGAATGATCTGATTCTGATCATTCACTACCCGTGAATTGAAACGGTAAATGTCGTACTGTTGCTGGGTTTGCAGTAAACTTTGGTAGAACACGTCTACGCAGTCTTTTTCCATCAGATCGTCATCCGCGAAAAGCCAGATCCATTCTTCCTGCTGTACCAGTTCTACGCAGCGTTTCCAGTGCTGCACCAGCTGTTTGGCTCCCAGATTTTCCGGGAACCGATGGTACACCAGTTTTAGTTGAGTCGCGTAGATATCACAAATAGATTTCAGGTCGTGCGGACTGCCATCATCGCCTACGTACAGGGTAAAATCCTGATTAGTCTGAGCTGCGATACTCGCCAGCGTTTCAGCCAGATACAACGCTTTGTAGGCGGGAATGACGATTGCTAAAGAAGATTGACCAGACACAGCGGTAGATTGATGCCCTCAAAGTAACGCAATTCAATGCCGAAATCATACCTCTACGGAATCATCCTTCAGCGTATCCTGAATGTACAGCATCTTCACCAGCACCAGTACTACGGCCATAATCGGTGTAGCCAGGATCATGCCCAGGATCCCCGAGAAAACACCCACAATCAACTGAGCGATCAGTACCAAGGCAGGCGGGATGTTAATCATCTTTTTTTGTACTAATGGCGTCAGCAGACTACTTTCAATGGCCTGAACGCCTACGTACAAAAGCACTACGTAAAATGCCTGCTCCGGACTATCCATTAGAGCAAAAAGTACGGCCGGTACCAGTGCCATGATCGGTCCGATGTTCGGAATAAAAGCCGTTATGGCTGCAAACAGACCCAAGGCTCCCGCCAACGGCACGCCCAAAATCCATAAACCCAGAAAGGTTAAAATTCCTACAAAGGTCATCGAGATCAACTGCCCCATTAGCCAGTGGACCAGCGTGTCGGCTACTTTATTGAGTACTTCACTGGCTCGCTTCCGGGATTTCTGGGGAATCATCAATACAATACCCTTATGATAGAGCCGGGGTTGTACCGCAATGAAAATGCCCAGGAAAATGATAACGTACAGGTCGGCAATGGTACCAAAGGTAGACGAGAGCACGCCTGAAGCCTGCGACATCCATTTTTCGCGACGCTGCATGAGTTCGTCGGTCGTCGGGATACTGGATAAAATTTGCTTCCCTAGTTTATTCCGGGAAACTTGTTTCTGAAAGTTGGCAATGGCTTCGGGAGCATCTTCTTTCAGGGTACTCACCTGATCGCCTATGGCCGAGGATAAAATCCAAAAGATACCAACGATGGCACCCAGTACCGTCAAGGAAACGAGCACCATACAAATGCCCTCTTTCCAGTTGGTTTTTTTGCTCAACCAGCGGGCGGCTGCCCGGAGCGGCAGAGCCACCAGCAAGGAAGCGATAATCAGCAATAAAATATCAAAACTAAAGCCGAGCAACAGCGTACCCAGAACGAAGATGAGCGTGATGCCCACGGCAATGCATACGCGTTGGATAAAGGTGTACTCAGGCTGTTGTACAGCCGTGTTAGAAGTGGTTGTAGGTTGCATACGTACTTTTTTCAGGAAAGTTTCGGGATAAAAGCCAGTGGGACATCCGAAAGCGGGCCTTTATGCTTTGAATTTTCAAAAAAAATGTTCCTTCCCTGTATTCCGTTTCCAATAATGAGTCCGGATGAACTGCTTCGGTCGCTAGTACTTCTTTCTTTGGTAGGCAGGATTTTTTAGTACCCTTAAAGCTTTAACCAGCTCTGTACCTCCATGCATACGTACGTACCTTACTCCGACGAAATTGAAGTAATTCAACCCCGGGAAGAAGAAATTTCCAATGAAATTGTCGAATCAATGGCTCGGATCAATCGCCTGATGTTCGACAAATACCGTCACGCCATCCGCGATGCTCACGCCAAAAGTCATGGTATTCTCAAGGCAGAGTTGCACGTCTACCCGAATCTGCCGGAACCACTGGCTCAAGGCGTGTTCCGGGAACCGCGAACGTATCCGGTTATTGTCCGATTTTCGACGGCTCCGGGCAGTATTCAGCCCGACGGCGTTGGGGCTCCGCAAGGCATGGCTCTCAAGCTTGTGGGAGTAGAAGGTCCAAAATTTCTTCCGGAAGAGGCCGATGCCGTCACGCAGGATTTTCTGCTGGTGAATAATCCCGTCATTCCTTTTGGTACAATTTATCAATACCTAAATCAGCAGAAAACGCTGGAACGCGAGGCAAAAAATCCCGAGCAAATGCAAAAACTGATTGCTCAGGCGGGTCGAACAGCCAATAAAGTACTGGATGCTTTGGGTATTCAAAAGGAGATTGCGGGCGTGCAGGTCAAACACATTTTGGGCGAAACCTTTTTCAGTATGGCTGCCCTTCGCTACGGAGATTACGTAGCGAAAGTACGGGCAACGCCGTTATCCACTTCGGTCAAACTACTGACCGGCGAAGAAATCGATACGAGCAACCATGATTCAGCCATTCGGGATGCGGTCGTAAAGTTTTTCAAAAAGCAGTCGGCGGCATACGAAATTCAGGTACAGCTCTGTACTGATCTTCAAACGATGCCCGTGGAAGATGGATCGGTAGAATGGCCCCAGCAGCAGAGCCCGTATCAGCCCGTCGCCCGGCTGGTCATTCCTGCTCAGGACGCTTATAGTCCCGCCCGCCGTGTCTATGCTGACGACGTACTCTCCTTCAATCCGTTTCACTGCCTGCCCGAACATCGGCCGCTGGGTAACATTATGCGAATACGCCGTAAAGCCTATGAGGTATCATCGCAGTACCGTCACCACATGAACGCCCAGCCCCGCCTGGAACCCCGTCGTATCGAGGATTTGCCCGAATAAATTTAGAGGTATAGCGTCCGGAAGGTCAGATTGATGCGGGGCTCGGTGGGTTGATTCGTACGCGGAATGCGATGTTCCCAGTAGTGCTGCGTTTCGCCCTGCATCAGAAGCAAACTGCCGTGGGTTAATTCTACGGAACGAATCAGCTTTTTGTCGGTGTAATGCCGAAACTGAAAGATCCGACTGCCTCCCAGACTCACGGAAGCAACTACTGGACGGGTACCGAGCATTTTTTCATTATCACGGTGCCAGCCCATGGCGTCCTGCCCGTCACGGTATAGGTTCAGCAGTACATTGGTAAAACGATCATCTGGGTCAATACGATCTTTAATGAACCGCAGGGCTGGCGTCCAGGCGGTAGGTTGCATGGTAATGCCCGAGTACGTATACGCCTTGTCTGGATCGCCCGCCCAGGCCGTTAGACGCGGCTGCATGACTTCCTTACCGAATATCCGGATGGGCTCCTGTTTCCAGGGAATTTCGTGGTACAACTGCTGAAACAGGGCATCGCTTTCTTCGCTTGAAAAAAACGATTCGTAGAAAAAGGCTTCGCCCTGAAAGGGTAACAAATTGGGGAGCTGGTTTGTATTCATTCGCATCAAAACTACTAACGCTTGCTTGGGTACTCAATCCGAAACTTGCGAAAGATGTTTATCTTTGAAAACCTCTGAATCTTCTTTTATGAAACGATTGCTTCTGCTTTTCAGTACCCTTTGCTGGGCCTATGCGTTATCGGCTCAGGTTTATCCGACGCTGGGAAAAGTGGTACGCCTTGACCCGGCTCTGGAGACCATTCTTCCGGCCCATGCCACCATCGAAGTGCTGGCGTCCGGTTTTCAATGGACCGAAGGGCCCGTCTGGGTACGCAAAGGCGGATACCTCCTCTTTTCGGATACGAAGCAAAACACCATTTTTAAGTGGCACCCTACCGAAGGCCTGAGTACCTTTTTAAAACCAGCCGGTTATACGGGAACTGGTAGCTACGGGGACGAACCCGGATCCAATGGATTGATTCTCAATAGTAAAGGCGAACTAGTTGCCTGCGAGCACGGGGATCGACGCCTGTCGGTTATGCCTCTATCGGGTGGCGGAAAGCGTACCCTGGCCGATCAGTGGCAGAGCAAACGCCTGAATTCGCCTAACGATGTTTGTCAGCATTCTTCCGGAGCTTACTATTTTACCGACCCGCCGTATGGCCTTCCTCAGAAAGAAAAGGATAAAACCCGCGAAATTGAAGCCTTCGGGGTATACCGAATCGATCCTACGGGTACCGTTACGCAAGTTATCAACGATTTAAAACGGCCGAACGGCGTGGCTTTATCCCCCGATGAAAAAACCCTGTACATCGGTCAGTCGGATGATACGCAGCCGTACGTGATGGCCTACCCCGTTCAGCCCGACGGCTCCCTGGGTAAGGGCCGAATCTTCTACGATCTTACCGCACTGAATCGCCAGGGCTTATCCCGGGCTCCGGACGGTTTGTGTACGGATGTTCATGGAAATGTGTACACCACGGGGGGCGGCGGCTTATTGATTTTGAGTCCCCAAGGCAAGCTTCTGGGCCGTCTGGAGCTGAGTACTGCTACGTCCAATTGTTCCTTTAGTCCGGACGGATATCTGTACATAACCGCAGAAAACTACCTATGTCGTATCAAAACACTTACAAAAGAGCAGTAAGAGCGTAAGTGTTTATAACGTATAGTTTAAAACGGTACTCTACGAATGAGACCCTATTTCTGGCTTCTAAATCATCGTAAACTATCCTTTAAATCCCTGATTTTAAGAGCCCCTTATTCAATAAAAGGGTTTATAGAGCTGCCGCGTACAACTACTTTTATTCCCGTTTTATAGACTTGGACTCCTTAGTATCCTAAGTATATCTACCCAAACCCTTCCTTGAAAGCAAGTAACTAACTGGTAATCAATAAAATTTTATAGGTTTACCGTTGGATTTCCCCGCCGATCAGACTTTCTTTGAATTAGGCTGTCTCTACTTTTCCTGGAGCAATTCTTCGCTCCTCTGACAGCTCCGCCCGTTTCCTTACCCGAATACCAAAACACGTATATTCTCAACTGATTTAATGTCAGACCGAACCACTATGAACACTTATCATGAGTATGTTATTCACAACGGAGAATTTATTGGCAAATTTGAAGAGATGTACCAGCGATTCGATGATCCCTGGAGGCAGTCCAGTCAGCCCAATCCCTACGGCCGTCAATGTGCTATTCTCAATTTGAAACGCTTTGGCATTGACTCACTCATTGAATTTGGCTGTGGTTTAGGGTATTACAGTAATTGGATTCACCAAGAAACGGGTATTATCCCGATGGCGTATGATATCAGCGAAACGGCTATTACTAAAGCTCGCCAGCAGTTTCCTACGCTGGATTTTCGCACGGGTGACATCGTAAAAGTGCTTCAGGAACCCTTGCCCGTTGATGCCATACTACTGGCTGAAATTGGCTGGTATATCCTTCAGGATCTGGACGAAATTATTGAGCTGCTTTACAAAAATTACGCGGGCAAATACCTGCTTAATAATCAGGTATTTTACAAGGGTACGCAGCGTTTTGGCCGAGAGTATTTCACTACCCTTCAGGAATACATCGATTACATGCCTTTCAAGCTTATCGGGTATACGGAAGCGACGACGGTCGAAGATTCCACCATTGACACATCGACGCTTTTTAAAATAGAGCCTAAATAAAACTTTGAAGGAAACGGTCCCTATTTCCGGCCTGTTTGTACTAGAAAACTGAGCTTTCAGGTCACTCGTCTAAAACCATCCTTACGGGGACACTTTTTATCGAACTTACTCCAACGTCCGGTTCTGATGGGTCGTTTCAGAAATTCTTTTGCCTTGTTTTTTCCGCACAAGTCATTTAATCTTTTTAATAGAATTCTAATTCCGCTCGACTAAATGACATTTTATTGCTACTTTTCGATTCAAACAAGCGACCAAAGAATTAATTCCGGTGAATAACTCAGTCCAAACTTCTCTTGTCTTTCCTAAGGGTAAGACGCTATTTTTTATAGTCAAGCAAACATGCATGCTGTTTTCATTTTGCAGTATAAATGGCAACTATTGAGGAACGTCCCGCCGCTACGATTACCCCAAGCACTCTATTCACATCTCTATAACTTTATAAGTTCGTTTCATGGCCACTCTATTAGAGCTGGAGACATTCGGTACCGCCGAGATCGGTTATCTGGGAGTATTTGAAAAAATATTACCAGGAGATATCAAACGGGCCTTTTTTGTGTACGGTGTTCCTTCGGATCGCCAACGGGCCAAGCACGGCCATTTGCAGTCCCATCAGGCTTTAGTTTGCTTGAACGGTAGCTGTCGGATTGAAATTACGAATCAATCAGGAACCACGCAGTATGACTTAAACTCCCCCCAAAAATGTTTAGTCGTTGAACCCGCCGACTGGCTGATGATGGATCAGTTTTCGAAAGGTTCCGTTTTATTAGTACTTTCTAATTATTATTACGATTTAGACGACTATTTCTACGAAAAACCATGATTGCCCATTTGGACTTGGGTCGGGAAAACCGACCTTACGAAACGGAGCTGTTAGCCGCGGCTCAACGCGTGCTTACTTCTGGATGGTACATTCTGGGAAAGGAACTAGCGGCCTTTGAAACGGAGTGGGCAGCCTACTGTGGCACCTCTCACTGTTTGGGGGTTGGCAATGGACTGGATGCGCTGACACTGATTTTCAAAGCCTTGGAACTCCCCGCAGGTAGTGAAGTGATTGTCCCCGCTCATACCTACGTGGCTTCCGTACTGAGCATTACTAATGCTGGCTTTATTCCCCGCTTTGTGGAGCCGGATACTGCTACCTATAACATTGACCCCCAAGCCGTTGAAGCCCAGATCACTGAAAAAACACGGGCGATTTTGGTAGTACATTTGTACGGCAAATGCTGTGACATGAAGCCCATCTGGGAGCTAGCCCGTCGGTATAATCTGAAGATTGTGGAAGATGCGGCACAGGCTCACGGAGCTCTCTATCAAGGTCAGAAGGCGGGAAATTTGGGTGATGCGGCGGCTTTTAGTTTTTATCCGACCAAGAACCTGGGAGCCCTGGGTGACGCAGGAGCCGTCACGACGAATGACGCTGAGCTGGCCCGTCGCGTTGGACTACTCCGCAATTACGGCTCGGAGATAAAATACTACAATGAGCTACAGGGAACCAATAGTCGTCTGGATGAAATACAGGCGGCCTTGTTGCGAGTAAAGTTACCACACCTGGAGGCTGACAACACACGGAGACGGCACATTGCTCATCGGTTTTTAACGGAAATCCATAGTTCCCTTTTACAATTGCCCCCGGCTCAAACCTACGATCAGGACGTTTGGCATTTATTTGTAGTACGGGCCCGGCAACGGGAGGAATTCATGGCGTATCTGGCTGAACAAGGGATTCAAACCGCCATTCACTATCCCGTGGCCCCGCACCAGCAAGCGGCTTACGCCGAATACCACCACCTTTCGCTGCCGCTAACGGAACAATTACATCGTGAAGTCGTGAGTTTACCCCTGTACCCCACCCTGACGGACCAGGAAGTGGACCAAATTATTCAAGCGGTGAACGCCTACAGCTTAGTGGTAGCGAATGAGGTATAATATTTTCGATTTTCAGTCTACTGTTTTCAGTGGGAAAGGCTACCGTTGAAGGTCTATTAACTATTGGGCTTTCGGCGTTTCTTAGCGGCGTAACTTTTTTGGTACACATTAAACCAAAACTGGAAAAGGAAACTCAAAACTGAAAATTCTACGCATGGACATCAGTGTCATCATTCCGGTGTATAAGAGTGAAACAACCATTGCCCCGCTGGTCGAACGGATTCTGTCAACCCTGCGGACGTACCGGATGGAAATTGTACTGGTGAACGATGGAAGTCCGGACCATTCGGAAGCCATCTGTACGGAACTGGCTGAACGTTTTCAGCACGTGAAGTTCATTTCACTTCGCCGCAATTTTGGCGAATTCAACGCCGTCATGTGTGGCCTGCATTACGCCACAGGTCGTTACTGCGTGATGGTCGACGATGATTTTCAAAACCCGCCTTCCGAAATTCTCAAGCTCGTCGCCGAAGCCGAACGCGGTCAGTATGACGTCGTATATTCCTATTACCAGACCAAGCAACATTCGCTTTTTCGCAATACGGGCAGTTGGGTCGTTAATCAGATGACGACCCGACTGCTCGACAAACCCCGCGATCTGTACTTGTCGAGTTTCAAACTGATCCGGCAAGAGGTCGTACGGGAGATGATTCGCTATACAGGACCGTATCCGTACCTCGACGGACTTATTTTCCGCGTGACTCGTAATGTGGGCAAAGTAGCCGTTGAACACCATAAACGCGAGGGCGGCTCCAGTTACACCCTACGGAAACTCATTTCCCTGTTTCTCAATATTCTCTTCTGCTATTCACCCCGACCCATTCGGCTCGTTACGAACACGGGCTTCGTCTTAATTCTCCTGAGCATCCTGGGTAGTTTAACCGAACTGGCAACTTCGTTCTTAAGCAAACACTTACCCGAAACGGACCACCTGATCTGGCTCACGGTCATTTTTCTGGGGGGAATTCAACTCATCGGGCTGGGTTTAGTGGGCGAATACATCGGGAAAATATTCATGACGCAAAACGGACTGCCCCAGTTCGTCGTCAAAAAAACGATCCTTCCGAAAGAAATTTTTTCATGATTGGTAAACGTCAGGAATACGAACGGATGCACGCCACCGAGCAGTCGCTCTGGTGGTATCGAAGTCTCCACCGGCGAGTAGCTCATACCCTCACCCAACGCTTCGGGGAACGAAAAGACCTAGTTATTCTGGACGCGGGCTGCGGTACGGGAGGGCTCCTCGAAAGTCTGCGTCAGCAAGGTTACCAGCGGCTGGAAGGCTTTGATGCTTCCGAAGATGCCGTTGCTTTTTCGCGGGAACGCGGCTTCGAAGTCGCCTTCCATAACCTGCTGGCGGTTGAAAGTTATCACCCGACCCGAACGTACGATGTCATTATCTGCAACGATGTATTCTGTTATCTGAACGATTCGCAAATTATTCAGATTTTGAAGGAATTCCGGCGGCGACTCCGGCCCGGTGGTGTATTCATTACCAACAATAATGCTTTCTCCTGGCTGGGTGGTACGCACGCGGTAGCTCTGAAAATCTCCAAGCGATTTGTCCTGTCGGAATTAACTGCATACGCTCAGCAGGCGGGTTTTCACGTCTGGAAAGGCGGCTACTGGAGTTTTCTGCTATTTCCTCCCATTGCGGTCGTTCGGAGTTGGCAAAACCTGCAACTCAAAAGGGGCTGGGTCAATGCAGAAACGCTGTCTTCGGACGTACACTTGCCCGCTGCTCCCGTTAATCAGCTATTGAATGGTTGCATGAAACTGGAGGAAACGCTCTTACCGCTGGCTCCGCTGGGTAGTTCGGTATATACTGTAATGGAAGTAACCCATGGCTGAACCCGTGTGGATTCGAATACTGCTGCTGGTCAGCTGGTTTCTGGTTTTGCTGTACGTCTGGGGCAATCAGAAACGGACGGAAAATGCTCCCTGGCTTTTCTATGTACTCATCGGCCTGGTACTGCTTAGTCGTAGCTCAAACATCGTACAGTACGAACCTAACGTAGATACCAGTACTTGGCTAACGAGTACGCTCACCATCCGACGGGCTTCCGATCCGGTCTGGACCTGGCTAAATTATACGGACGGACGGCCCTTCACGGTTGCTCCCCTCTGGTTAGCGAGTCTTCTGGGCCTACCCCTCACCTACGGCGGAGCCGAATGGCTTAGTGTGATTTTATGGTGCATTACCCTGGTGGCTTTGGCGGGAATACTCAAAGCCCTCGGCTGGAAATCCGGAAGGGCTTTTATTTTCGTGGCGGCACTAGCGGCTTTTGTTGGTACCACGGGCTACATCGACCACGTAGCCTACAACTCGGAAGTCGCCAGTATGTGGTTGCTGGCCCTGGCTCTCTGGGGCTTTTTTTACTGGGCCGAACGCCCAGTAACCTGGGGTGCCCTGGTAGTGGGGGTGCTCCTGGGATTACTGCCTTACGCCAAATTTCAGAATGCTCCCATGGGACTGGTCGTTGCCGCTTTTGCAGGCTTTACCTGGTTGCGGTCCCGCCAGTGGATGGCCGTAGTTCTGTTGGGCCTTGGCGGTTTGTTGCCTACGCTGGGCTTTGTGGCGTACTACGCAGGCTTAGGCCAGCTAGAAACGTTCTGGAATCACTACTTCCTATATTATTTCTACTACAGCTATACGGACGAGTTTTCGAAACTGACCACCTGGGAACGCTTCACGCCCGTACGCTTTCTGTACCTGACCCTGGCCAGCCCGGATATGCGTTGGTACGCGGCCGGTCTCCTGCTCGCAACAGCCGGGTTGTTCGTCCATTTCCTGCGAAAAACAAAAACTACGTACGACTGGCTCGCTCTGGTTCTGTTACTGACCACCTACTACGCGATGTTGCAGTCAGGCAATAATTTTCACCATTACGCCCTGTACGTCCCTTTTCTGGTACCGGTTGCTCTTGGCATCTGGGCCCGGGATTTACCCATTCGTACGCAGAAAACGGTACTGAGCATCGTCTTACTGGCCGCTGGATTTCAGGCGGGTTATAATCTCAATCAACGCGGACCGGTACAGCCTACGGCGAATGAACCACTGACCCAACGCGTGGCTTCGGTCATTCGGGCGAATAGTAAACCCGAAGAACGGATGGTACTCTGGGGTTGGTTCGATCGCCTGTACGTGTACGCTCAACGGCCCATGGGTTATCGGTATCCGTATACCATTGGTATTTTCTGGCCCAGTCCGCTGCACGACGTTCGGGTCAAAGATTTCATTCACGATTTGGAAGAAAACCAACCGGCGATTTTTGTGGACGTCTGTGGTACGGCTCTTACTTTTTACGGTACTACCGCCGAACGGCACGAAGCCACCCCTGAAGTGGCCCGGTATATTGCTTCGCATTACCGATTGATTCAGGACATCGAAGGGGTACGGGTGTACAAACGCCTGCATCCCTAGCTTTCAACGGCTCTTTCATTCCGCTTCCCGAAGGTTCATTCGTTCGGGAAGTTTTGTTTTTAGACTGGTACGTTCTTTTGAAGGATCGTTCACCCTTCAACAATCCATACGTCATTCACTCTAAACACTTCTTTATGAAAGCTGCTGTGTTTCACAAAGTCGGCGATATCAGTGTCGATAACGTTGATGATCCCGTTATCGAACATCCCCGCGATGCTCTTATTAAAGTCACTTCAACGGCCATTTGTGGCTCGGATCTGCATATTTACGATGGATTTTTCCCGCAACTCAAAGATCAGATCATGGGTCACGAGTTTATGGGTATTATTGAGGAAGTAGGCTCGGGTGTTAGTAACTTAAAAAAAGGCGATCGCGTCGTAGTTCCCTTTCCCATTGCCTGCGGTCACTGCTATTTCTGTAATCACGGCCTGCAACCCCACTGCGAAAATTCCAATCCCGAGCATTACGGTCCCGAGGGCGGCCTGATGGAAGGTCGCGGCGGTGCTCTATTCGGCTATACGGATTTATACGGCGGTTATCCCGGGGGACAGGCGGAGTACGTACGCGTGCCTTTCGCCGATTACGGCCTGCGAAAAGTCCCCGATCTGCTGCGGGACGAGCAGGTTTTATTCCTTACGGATATTTTCCCAACGGGCTGGTCGGCCATTGACTGGGGAAATCTGAAAGGGGGCGAAACCGTAGCCATTTTCGGTTCGGGTCCGGTAGGGCTTATGGCTCAGAAAGCCGCCTGGATTCGGGGAGCGGGACGGGTGATTGCGATCGATCCGGTGAATTACCGACTCGAACGGGCTAAGAAAGTAAACAAAGTCGAGACGCTTAATCCGCACGAAGTAGACGTTGTGGAAGCCATCCGCCAAATGACCAATGGCCGGGGAGCCGACGTTTGCGTAGATGCCGTGGGGGTTGAAGCCGAGCGTTCGTTCCTCGATAAAATGAAAGCGGTGATCAATTTCGAGAAGGGTTCCATTAAAGTTATCGAACTTTGCATTAAGGCCGTACGGCGGGGCGGCATTGTTTCGGTAGTCGGTGTATATGGTACGCCTTACGATAATTTCCCGATTCACAGTCTGGTCGACAAAGGCCTTTCCATGCGATTTGGTCAGGCTCCAGTACAGAATTACATCGATGAATTATTCCAGCTGGTGGAACAGGATCGCGTCGTACTGGACGACATTATCTCGCACGTCCTGCCGCTTTCGGAAGCTTCCCACGCGTATGACATCTTCAAAAATAAAGAAGATGATTGCGTGAAAGTGGTACTAAAACCCTAAGCGTTTTTATGGGTGTTAACACCAAGGGCCGATAGCAGTACGCTACCGGCCCTTTCGATACATTGAAGGTTAACTTTTGAATTACCAGCCTTCGTTCTGCACCAGATTCGGATTTCGCAGGGTTTCGTCGGTGGTAATCGGTAACACGTACATGGCATTTCGCCAGAGACGATCTTCTACCTTAAATCGTTCGTACCGGAACCCGCCGGGAGCGTTGGCATCCACTACAGGCTTCATGCCGTAAATGGTTTTCTCGGTGTTTTCCGCAATTTTCCAGCGGCGTACATCCCAGAAACGGTGATTCTCGAAAGCCAGCTCAATCCGTCGTTCATTCCGGATGCGTTGCCGCATCTGGGCCTGCGTGAGTCCAGCAGTCAATTCCTTCGCTCCCGCCCGTTTCCGGATCAGATTTACGTACTTCAAAATATCGGCGTTTCCTGGATCGTACTCGTTCAGAGCCTCGGCGTAGTTCAGGTAAAATTCAGCCAGACGGAAAATAATACCGTGTACATCCCGGCCCTGCCCCTGCCCAATGGTGATGTTTTCATCGGCCAGTTTGCGGTTGCTATACCCCGTTCGGGTGCGATCGGTTGCAGTACTTTGCTCGTCTTTTCCACCCGCGTAGGTTTCAATTTTACGTCCTTTCCAGGTTGATCCGTTGTAGGTAATGTCGGCATAGAAGCGAGGTTCGCGGTTCTCGTAAGGGCGAGCTGGGTCGTAGCCGGAGGTCGGATCACTAATGGGTAATCCGTTGGCCATTTCGTAATCATCCACCAGGTTTTGCGTAGGCGATGCCCCCGACCAACCGTTGCTGCCGTATGGGAACAGATAGCGGTCGTAATCCTGATTCGATTCACGCATCCGCACCCAAATTACTTCATTACTCTGCAACGTACGGCTTTTGTACATCTCCTGCCGATCCTTTAGCGTAGGTTCCAGCGTATAATTAAGGTCAATGACGGCCTTGGCGGCATCGGCGGCTTTTTTCCATTTTTCGGGATCCGAAGCGGTCGCATTACTGCTGATATCGGGTCGGAAACCCGTCTTTCCGGCAATGGCCCACAGTGGACTCGCCGAGTACAACAGCATCCGGGCTTTCAGGGCCAGACAGGTTCCTTTGGTTACCCGTCCGACCTGATTGGAAGGATACGTAGCTTCCACGCGTTTGTAGGCTTCATCACAGTCGGCCAGCACCTGCTGCAAACAGGCATCGTACGAACTGCGGGGTTGGTTCAGACCTTCCATGTCCGTCTGTTCCAGTACCCGATTCACGATCAGTACGCCTCCAAACTGCCGCATCAGATCGGCCAAATAGTAGGCCCGCAGGAAGTATACTTCACCGATTCGGTTTTGCAAAAAGCCGGGATTATTGGCATCATCCGGTGTTTTGTACTTTTCAATCCCCTCCAGCAATGTATTAGCCTGCCGAATGGCTACGTAGTTTTCCCGCCAGGTATTACCGATCGGGTTATTGTTACCAGACCAGGAGCCATTGTTGAAACTCATGGAACCCATCCAGGTCGAAGCGTCCTTGGATTCGTCGGTACCCGAAGACATTGAGTAACCACCCAGATACGTATACGGTCCGCGGATGCGGCGGTAGAGATTATTGACAACCTGATCGGTCATGACGAAGCTGGTGAAAATATCTTCGTCCTGCTGCTGGGTTACAGCGGCCCGGTCCAGAAAGTCGCTCTTACAACCCGTGGCCAGTTGCAGAGCCAGAAATAAAGCAAGAATACGCGTATGTTTCATAGCAGTAGGCTTAGAATCTTAAATCAATACCGAGGTTCCAGATTTTTTGAATGGGGTACATGGCTCCGTTACCATCACCAATTTCAGGATCCACCTGAAAATCCTTGAGTTTATCCCAGGTATACAGGTTCATCCCATTGACGTACACCCGGAAGTACGAAAGCCCAATCGGTGCCAGCCATTTTTTAGGCAGTCGGTAGCCCACTTCCAGGTTTTTGATACGCAGATAGTCCGCACTTCGGATCCAGAACGTGGAGCCTCGGTGGTTGTTACCGTTGGTAGAAGCGTGTAAGCGGGGATACGTAGCCGTTGCAGCCGTTTCAGGGGTCCAGCGACCTAGGTGGAAGGGTTTTACTTTTCCACTCTGGAAGAATTCATACACGGCTTCATTGTTGAGCATGACGTCGGTGTGAGCTGCTCCCTGCAACAATACTGACACATCGAAGCCCTCGTAATCCACGCCAATGGAGCTACCGAAGATAATTTCGGGCGTGCGGGCGTAGCCAATGGCCGTTTCATCGAAGCTGGTCTGGACGCGGTCGTACTCGTCGCCCGTCAACTTGCGGTACTTTAAATCACCGGGACCATAAGTTGAAAAGTTTTGGAAGGGGCTGCTTTTCACATCTTCTTCATTCTGGAAGAAACCCTCGGCAATCAGACCGAATTTCGTACCGACGGGGCGTCCCGTACGTCGCATCCAGGGATACGGCCGGGCCACTTCATCCTGATACACAATTTTGTTGCGGGCGAAAGTGACGTTGGGCTTAATGAAGTAATGCACCCGACCGATTTTATTATCATGGGTCAGCTCAAACTCGAAGCCTTTGTTATCGACAATACCGATGTTCTGAGCTTTAATATCCTGACCAAACACATCGGAAAGCGTACTCCGGCTGATGAGAATATTGCTACGCCGCTGACGGAACAAATCGAGTGTAAAACCCAGACGACCACCCCAGAAGCGGGATTCCAGACCGACGTTCAACTGCCGACCGCGTTCCCAGGTTACACCGGGGTTTCCGATGGCCTGCTGGTACCAGCCGTTGGCCCGGGCGGCATTCGTACCGAAGTAGTACGCATCGCCGTCGCCACCACCACCCCAGGACGTAAACCAGAGGAATCGCTGAGCCGCCGATGGATACCGATCCCCGCTGGAACGATCATTCCCTACTTCGCCGTACGAAGCCCGGATTTTAAAGAAGTCATCCGCCCGCAGGTGTTCTTTGAGGAAACCTTCTTCGGAAATTACCCAGCCACCAGAGATCGAGGGAAACAAACCATAACGGCTCTCGCGGGGGAAGTTCTCCGAACCCTGATAGGAAGCACTCACTTCTAGCAGGTATTTCTGCTTGTAGTTGTACGTGCCCCGGAAAAGAAGTGACTGATAAGCGTACGGAATCTGCGAGCGATACTCCTGCAAGCGGCGATTCCAGAGTAACATGCCCGTCAGGTCATGGTCTTTAAATTGACGGTTCCAGTTCAGCGTCGCCTCGAAGTAGGTATTCCGTACGGCATCACCCCCACCAAAGCTACCGTTGGGGTCAATCCGCGTATCCTGGCCGAACTGCTTGTAGCTGGTTATTTGTCCCTGAGCATTATAAATTGGCTCAAACAGAGCATAATTACGCGTGAACGAAGAGTTGGGCGTATTGGTATTGTCATACGAGAACGAAGCCTTTGCACTGAGGTTTTTCGTGATAAAATCAAGTTTCCGGGTTAGAGCAAAGGTGCCTTGTACCGTGTTGTTGTACCAGTGGCGGTAACCTTTCTGCGAGAGTTCTCCGTAAATGTTCTGCGTAAACGTACCGTTGCCAAACATCGAACCATCGGGATTGAAAATCGGGTAAATGGGCGGCATCCGGTTAGCCAGGTTCATGATGTCTCCGGCCGAGTTGTTTCCGTCGGTACGGTCCGTAAGAATCCCCGCTAAATCCAGCCGAGCCGACAACGTGGACGTAATATCCACGTCTACATTGGCCCGCAGGTTGTAGCGTTTCATGATGTTGTTACCGTTATAGCCTTCCTGGTTTTCCTTGGTATGCCGGTAATTTCCTTCCTGAAAGTTATATCCCGCCGAGATAAAATACCGAGCCGTACTACCTCCCCCGCTCACGTTCAGGTTAGCCTGAGCTACGCGAGAAGGCTGCATCAGAAACTTGTAGAAATCCGTGTTGGGCAAGGTACCGTTGCGGTACCCTTCCAGTTGCTGGTCGGTAAAGGCGGGCTGCTGACCGTCATTTCGCAGGGCTTCGTTGTACAGAGTTGCGTAATCGTACGAGCCGAGATACTTAGGCAAACGAGTCGCCTCCTGTACCCCGATGGACGAACGAAAACTCACCTGCGGAGCCCCGGAGCTGCCTCGCTTCGTAGTGACGAGTACAGCTCCGTTGGCACCCCGCATCCCCAGCACGGCGGTAGCTGCGGCATCCTTCAAAATAGTCAGGCTTTCAATGTCGTTCGGATCCAGGTAATCCATGCTCCGTTCGACCCCATCCACCATCACAATTGGTGTGGCGTTGTTGAGCGTATTTACACCCCGGATGTAGAGCGTACTGCCATCGACGCCGGGTTCGCCGCTGCGTTGGGTCGTAATCAAACCCGGCAAACGACCCGCCAGAGCGTTGGTCAGGTTAGATACGGGGCTCTGTACCAGTTCTTTCGTCCCGATCGAAGCTACGGCACCCGTAACGGTCGCTTTTTTCTGCTGACCGTAGGCGACAACAACCACTTCGTTGAGGCTGTTGGTATTGGGCTTGAGCTGTACGTTGAGTTTCGAGCGACCCGTAACGGGCCATTCCTGCTTTTCGTAACCGATGTAACTGAAGACGAGCACTGCTTCGCGGTCGGGTACGTTGATGGCGTAGTTACCACTGGCGTCGGTGGTAATCCCCCGATTCGTGTTTTTGATGGCAACGTTCACGCCGGGCATACCGGTATTGGTTTCGTCGGTTACAGTTCCGATAATGGTCAGGTCCTGTACGCCATTCGCCGCCAGTAGTACACTGTTTTCTTGCGTAGTCAGGGCTTCCTGCTGAGCCATGTGCAGAATAATGGTGGACCCTTTTACCTTGTACCGAATCTGCGAAGCATTTCCGAACAGCGTTTCCAAAATATGGGAAAGCCGCTCGTTCTGAGCCTGTAAGCTCACCTTTCGGGTGGCCTGAATGACCTGCGGACTGTACATGAACTGTACCGCCGCCTGCTTACCGATCTGTCGCAGAGCCGCACTAACTTCTTCATTACTAATGTTCAGGGTGATTCGTTTATTTAGTAGTTCCTGTCCGTTGCCGTCAAACGCGGCGGCCAATGTCGTACACAGAATTACTAATAGAAACTGACATAGAGATAAACGCATGATTCTGAGTAAAATCTTATTCGGTTTCCTATTGTTTTTCATAGATTTGTGGTTGTACTGGTTTGAAAAAAAATTGGTATAACAAGCCCCGTTTCCGGCCGGCGAGGTCGGAGTAGATCTGAGCAAAGATTTGGGACTTTCCGGGCGGAAGATGGTGGTACATCTTCCGCCTTTTTTGTAGTTAGAAGGTACGTTTTGTGAGTGTACTACAGGGGCATAGAGTCATGGTTAAGTGAGTGAAAAAGGATGATATACTACAGCAGCGGCCTCTACTCTTTGGGGTCATTCAAACGTTACTGGCACTTTTTTCCCTGAATAAAGATCTGGCCGTCTCTAACTTCGTAATGGGCGTTTACGGTCCGGCAAATCATATCCAGTTTTTCGAAGAGCGGTTCTTGGCCTAGCTCAGCCGTCAGCTGACAGTCGGAGAAAACGGTACGATTATACGTTATCGGTATTTGATAGGTTTTCTGTAGTTGATCGAAGACCTGAGGTAAGGGGGTCTGGTCAAATGAAAGCGTCTGCCCAATGGCTTCCGGCGTAGGTTGCGGAGCCTCTACCAGCGTTCGCTTCAGCTCGGGTTTCTTTTCCGTGAATACCACCTGCTGATTGGGCGTCAGAATGACCGGCTTGGCCTTTTGCTGCGTCGTTCGGGTAAATACGGCCACTTTCCCCGTGCGTACCATCACTTGTACGTTTTTTTCGAACGAACGAATGGTAAAGCTGGTACCTAACACTTTTGCCACCAGCTCGTGAGCATAAACCACGAATGGCTGCTCCGGATTGCGGGTTACTTCAAAGAAGGCCTCCCCTTCCAGATAGACGTTACGTTGCTTTTCATCAAACGTTTTCGGGAACCGGACCTGACTGCCGGGTTCGAGTTTAACCCGGCTGCCATCCATCAAAGTCAGCAACTGAGGCGACGAAGTGCGATTGGTAATTGTACGCAACTCCGTCGTCTTCGTCGCTTCAACGTGGGTCGTACGAAACAAGGGCTGGTAAACGTAATACAACAGGCTTCCCATACCCGCAACCAATACAACGGCAGCGGCTACGCGAATTTTCTTCCAAAAATGAGGTTGAGTGGGTAAGGTTTTGGCTTCACGGGAGAGACGAGCATCAGTAATCCGGTTTATCTGTTGTTCGAAATCGCTGTTGGAGAGGTTTTCCTGAGCTTCCCGCAGGGCTTCGATGAATTGCCGGGCCGTCCAGACGAAGTCCGCTCGCTGCGGATGCGTTTGCAGCCAGTTTTCCCAAAAAAGGTTATCCGCTACGGTCGGTTTTAGTACCCATCGACGAAAGGCCTCATCTCCGATAAAATCTTCAACCTGATAGTGTACATAATCAACCATAACGAGCAGCAGGCTAGGTAAAACCCCGTTTTATAAGGAAATAGTACAAGCCTTGGCGATCTTACTCAAAATGGATTGACTTTTTTTAAGCAAACGAAGTAAAAAAAGGTAAGAGCATGATTCTCACTAACATAGGAATCTGATTTTTTAGTTGATACAAGGCCCGATGCAGGGTATTGGCCGCCGATTGCCGCTCGATTCCCATGATCTGAGCGATTTCTTCGTTATCGAGGCCTTCG
>NZ_JBMDWJ010000196.1:0-2584 GCF_048595215.1 Siphonobacter sp. | reverse complement strand
TCTGGATGTACCCCTTTTCCAGACTATCATCGATCATCGTTTTGGCGAAGTCCCAGATGTGACTCGAGCCCTTGTCGATCACGCCGACTTTTTGAATGACTTTTTCGTAATCCACGTTGAATTCCTTCCAGCTTCCGCCCTGATTGGACACGTTTTGCAGTACCGGCTCAAAGCGGTCGATGGCGTGAGCAAACCGGGATTCGGGCGTTTCGCGGGCCTCAAATTCTTCCCAGATCGTCAGGAATTCTTTGCTTTGTTCTTCGGGAAGCAACCCAAAAATGCGAAGAGCAGCTTTGTGTTCGGCCGTTGCATCATCGTGATTGAGCAGGGTATCGAACAGAAACACGTCCCCTGAATCAATTTCAACGATGTCGTGAATCAAAAGCATTTTAATGACTTTCGACACATCGACGGGTTCGTTGGCGTGCTCGGCCAGTACCATCGCCATAAGGGCCAGATGCCAGCTATGCTCGGCGTCGTTTTCGTGCCGATCGCTGTTAAACAAACGGGTTTTTCGCTGGATATACTTAAGTTTGTCGATTTCCTGAATGAAGGAAAGTTGTTGAAGCAATTTGTCAAATGACATAGTCTAGATGATTGAAGGATGGTTAAAACCGCAAAAGTACGCGGATTTTTAAATGAGCCAAAGCCTGTTCTTACCCTATCGTAACAGACCGCTTTCGAAAAGAGCATCAAACAGCAACTGAGCCGCCACGGAAACTTTCGCCCGATCTGCGTAAGACAGGTACACCATTTCTTCAATTTCTGAATCCGGGTGCAGCGTTCCTTGGTAGGCGGCGGTGTAGCAGCTCAGTCGTACCTGTACGCCTTCGGCCTGCCCGTGAGCCTGAGCTTCGAAGGCTCCGATCCAGGTTATTGTTTCGGATTGAAGTTGCACGCTGAGTTCCTCCTGAATTTCCCGTATCAGAGCCTCGGCGTCCGTTTCGCCAGCTTCGCGTTTGCCACCGGGAATGTAATACAAGTCTTTGTTACGACTGCGGGCTACCAGAATCTGGTAATTTTCCAAGTGTACCCAGGCTAATTTATCGATCATAGGCAAGTAAATAATGAGCTGATAGTTAAAAATGAATAGCGTTGTAAAAGTTCCCAAGCTTACGCTGGTACCACCAAGGCATATAATAAGTAGAGGTTGTTAAAAATGCACAGTATTCCAGGTTATGACGTTACAGTTCCTTCACGCATCCACGTATTTCATCCTTGCAAATCGAAAATAAAATATTAGATTTACAAGGATGATTAATCGAGAAGCACAAGCTGAAATTATTCGTTTGCTAGAGGAATATCCGGCGGTAGGCGTATTAGGCCCTCGGCAGGTGGGCAAAACGACGCTGGCGGAAGAGATTGCCGCCATGATCAGTCCCGACCCCATCTACTTGGATCTGGAAAGTCCAAGCGACCTGGCTAAACTTAGTCAGCCGGAAGCCTATTTTCAATTGCACGAGGGTAAACTTATCATTCTGGATGAAATACAGCGGGTTCCCGAGCTTTTCGCCATTCTTCGTGGCGTCATCGATCGGCGTCGGCGGCAGGGCTATAAAACGTCGCAGTTTTTAATTCTGGGTTCGGCTTCGCTGGACCTATTGAAACAGTCCTCCGAATCGCTGGCCGGACGAATTGCCTACGTGGAACTACCCGGCCTGAATGCCCTCGAAATTTTGCAGGCAATCCCTTCCAATCAGGATCAGCTGTGGCTACGGGGAGGTTTTCCCGATAGCTATCTGGCCCGTACGGATATCGCCAGTTTGCGGTGGCGAATGAACTTTATCAGTACCTATCTGGAGCGGGACGTACCGCAACTGGGCCCGCGTATTCCTGCCGTTACGCTACGGCGGCTTTGGACCATGCTGGCTCATCAACAGGGGGCTCAGGTAAATCTGGCTCAACTGGGAGCTAGTCTGGATCTGACGGCCCCTACGATTAAGCGTTACCTGGAACTGCTCGAAGATTTACTACTGATTCGTACGCTTCGGCCCTGGTCAGGCAACGTGGGGAAACGGCTCGTCAAAACGCCTAAAGTGTATATACGTGACAGTGGTCTTACCCACGCCCTGTTACAATTAACCACGCTGGACGACGTATTAGGGCACCCTGTAGTGGGAGCCAGTTGGGAAGGCTTTGTGGTGGAGAATATTCTATCGGTACTACCCGTGGGCTGGACACCCTGGTTTTACCGTACCTCCGCCGGAGCTGAGATTGATCTGGTGCTGGAACGAAATACCCGCGAGATCTACGCTATTGAAATCAAGCGTTCGCTTACCCCAACGGTTTCGAAAGGGTTTTACCTGGGTTGTGAAGACGTCAGGGCTACTCGTCGCTTGGTGGTGTACGCGGGCAAGGAACGCTTTCCGCTTTCTAGTGAAGTCACTGCTCTTTCGCTAACGGACCTCATGCAGGAATTGCAGCAATTCAGGGAAGAATGAAGGGGGTAGTCTACAGGAACTCAATCCTTCAATGACGCAGAAAGGGAGTACGGTACTGCTTCCATCAATAAAAATTCTGACGTATCGTAAGAAGAATACCCTACGAATAATCTTCTGCCGTAACTCCATTTCTGCCAAACTAG